>JBLIRS010000210.1:0-6411 GCA_049472415.1 bacterium
GGAGAAGGGTAAATATAATGAATTCTCAGATGGTCTATGGGGACCATATTCCAGTACGCTCGATGAGCAGGTAACCCGAACCATTGGATTCTTTGTTCAGGATCAGTTAAAATTTATTGATAAATCTTTTACCACTATTGGGATGCGCGTAGATGAGCATAATAGATTTGGCTCTGAAGTCACTTATCGTATAACTTCTGCATATCTGTTTGACTGGATCGGGACCAAATTAAAGGGCACCTATGGTACCGGTTTCAAGGCCCCTTCCATTTACCAGCTTTATTCTGAATATGGTAACGAAAACCTGAATCCTGAAAAAAGCCATGGATGGGATCTTGGGATAGAACAAAATTTAGCAAATAACAAATTAATACTGGATGCTACATTCTTTTACATTAAATCCAAGGATATGATCAAGTTTGAATGGAATGCATCTAATTGGATGGAATCTAAATATATGAATATCTCAAGGGCTGAATCAAAAGGCCTTGAGTTTATGTTGTCTTTTCGGCCAATGGCTGATTTTAATTTAAATGCGAATTATACATATACGGATAGCAAAGATCTCACAAATGATGAGACACTACTGCAACGCGCAAGAAACCGCTTCAAAATAAATTTCAGTTATGATTTTAATGAAAAAGTCACAGCCAACCTGGACATACTGTATATGGGGAGGAGATTCGATAAAGATTATACTTCCAATACCAGGTTTATTCTCGGAGATTATACATTGGTAAATCTGGCTGCTTCTTACACTTTTACAAAAACATTTCAGATCTTTACCCGTGTGGAAAATCTATTTGATGAAAAATACGAAGAGATCAAAGGATACAGCACGCCCGGCATTTCCGTATTTGCCGGCTTCAGGTTATTACTATGAGATGCAGGCATTTTTACATCTTGATATTTTTGGCATTTTTGGCTTTCTTTGTCAGCTATGTCTTTAAAACACAATTCGAGAAACAAAGTTATAGTGAAGAAATAAGCTTATTCACCTCAACACTATCAAACAGGGATATTAAAGACCAGAAGCGAGGTCAATACTCCCGAATCATATCCCTGGCACCGAGCATCACCGAGGTGCTTTTTGCCCTGGATCTGGGAGACAGGGTGGCAGGGGTCACCAATTTCTGCGACTATCCCCCGGAAGCAAGGTCTAAGGAGAAGGTTGGAGGATATTATGACACCTCCTACGAAACCATTCTTTCACTCAAGCCGGACCTGGTAATCATGCTGCATGAACATGAGACTCAAAAAAATTATCTTGAAAGACTGGGATTACCTATCCTTGTTGTTGACCAGAGGGATACGCAAGATATAATGAAATCCGTTATAACTATAGGCAAGGTATGTGATAAAGAAACACTGGCATTGGAGATCGTCTCGGATATAAAAACAAGGATGGATCGAATAAAAGACAAGACCATGGGCCTGCCCAGGCCGAAGGTCCTTATCTGTGTGGGCAGAACAATTGGCTCAGAGGCCCTGGAAGACATATTCATCACCGGTGGAAAGGGATTCTATAATGAGATAATAACGCTTGCCGGAGGAATCAATGCCTACGAGGGACATGAAATAAGATATCCAACCCTAACCGGCGAGGGGATTACCCGTCTGGATCCCGATGTTATTATAGAAATCATTCCCGACCTTTCGGATCGCGGATTGGATGAAGGAAAAATCAAAAAGGAATGGGAAACGCTTCCGGGGGTAGATGCCGTGAAGAACAAGCGTATTTATATATTCGGACAGGATTACGTGGCAACACCCGGGCCCAGATTTATACTTATCCTCGAACAAATGGCAAGGGCAATCCATCCGGAGATAAACTGGGAATGAGGCATCAACAAAAAGAATTATAAAAAGAACTATTTTCCCCGAGGTAGCCGGTAGTGAGCCCGAAAGATAGCATGACAGAAATCGACAAGATAACGAGAAAAAGAGATAATCTCATTAAAATAAAGGACCTTTCCTTTAATATTGGAAATGCCATGATACTCGAAGATATATCCTTTTTTGTTCATGAAGGTGAGTATGTATCCGTTATAGGTCCTAACGGATCGGGCAAAACGACTTTGTTAAAATGCATGAACAGGATTTATACGGCCCAAAAAGGTAATATCATTATAGATGGCATATCCCTCAAAGCTTATAAACAAAAGGACCTCGCAAAACTTATCGGCTATGTTCCACAGGCTACCAACCAGGCCTATCCCTTTACTGTATATGAATTTGTCCTGATGGGCCGCTATCCGTACTTTAGTCCTTTCAGCCCTCCTAATAAGGAGGACAGGAAAGCAGTCATGGAGGCCCTTGGCTTAACAAACACCGGGGCCTTCATAAACCGGGCCATGGGAACATTAAGCGGGGGAGAACGCCAGAAGATATTTATTGCTGCAGCCCTTGCCCAGGGTGCAAAAATCCTGCTCCTGGATGAACCTGCTACATTCCTTGATCCAAGGCATCAGGATGACATACAGGATATATTAATACGGGTCAACAGGGAATCAGGTGTCACGATTGTAGCTGCCACACATCACATAAACAGCGCTTTATATGCAAGCCATCGGATCATTGCCCTTAAAGAGGGCAAGATACTGTTCTGCGGAATACCGGACGAGCTTATTAATAAAGGTTTATTGGACCGGATTTATGATAAATCCTTCGTTTTCATGAAACACCCTAAAACAGATAAACCTGTTGTATTGTAAATTAATCTCGCATTATGACTGATTTATAACACAGGATATTATGAAACCAACAGAAACCTGCTCCATTGAAATCAGACATCATAAAAGACATCTGGTGATTATCACCCTGGGCTTCCTTGCCCTGCTCATATTACTAGCGGTTCCGTTTATAGGTATGAAATACATACCTTTTCGTGCCATATTTGCTTCTTCCAATATAAGAACAGAATCAGAAATCCTTTGGAAGTTCAGGATACCAAGGGTCCTTATAGCCTTTCTGGCAGGGGCCGCCCTGGGATTAAGCGGAATGGCCTTTCAGGCCATGTTCCGGAATCCTCTTGCGACCCCTTTTACACTTGGGGTATCAAGCGGTGCAGCCCTCGGTGCTTCCATATATATAAAATGCGGCATTTTTTTTAGTGTCCTGGGCGTTTCAGGCATTACCCTGTCCGCTTTCATGGGTGCCATACTCTCAATTATGATCGTATACGGACTCTCAAAGGCAAGAAAGGGATTTTCAACAGCCACAATGTTACTCGCTGGGGTGGCCATCAGCTTCTTTTTTTCAAGCCTGATCCTGTTTATCCAGTATATGAGTGACTTTACCCAATCATTTCATATATTGCGCTGGCTCATGGGAGGCCTGGATGTGATGGGATTCACTCCACTTTTTAATATGCTCCCTTTCTTGGTCATCGGAGCAATCGCTATTTTTTTTCTTACAAATGAAATGAACCTGCTTACCATCGGTGAAGAGATAGCAGTAAGCCGCGGGGTTTCCATCTCAAATATCAAAAAACTCATTTTTTTCGCCACATCCCTCATGGTTGGCGGCGTTGTGGCCATATGCGGCCCCATCGGATTTATAGGCATGATGTCCCCGCACATATGCAGATTAATCATTGGTCCAAACCACAGATACCTGACCCCTGCAACCTTTCTTTTTGGAGGCATCTTTCTTGCCTTGTGCGACACATTAGCCCGGACACTCATAGCTCCAGCAGAGATACCCGTGGGAGTCATCACCGCAATCCTTGGCGGTCCTTTCTTTATCTGGCTCCTTCTGGGCAAAGGGCGGCTAGAGACATAGGCTTACAGGGATATTTAAAGACTATACTAAATTTTCTACTAAAAAAATTTTGAAATTTTGAAAAAAGAACACAAAAATGAATTGTATATCTTTTTTGACAATTGACAAAAGTGATTTTTGATATCTTATGATTCCTAAAAACTAAATGAAGCTATTTTCTCTATCAACTCTCTAAGGATAGGTAAAAATGCTTGACTAGCTTCATCACCTCGAAGGAAACCTGAGAGGAAATAAGGATAATTAGTATTATCTACTATTTTTTTAAATTGCTCCGATATATATTTCTTAACATCAATATGAGCTTTAATAAATTCCTCTTTAAAATCAGAAGATTCTGCTAATATAGTAAATATGTCCTCTAAATCTTTACTTTCCATGAAATTATCACTACTACCCCGATTCCTAAAAGCCTCAAATTTTGTAGCAACAAAATAAATAACTGTTATGGTTTTGATAGATTTACCACTTGGCAATTTCTGACAGGTCGCATTAGCAAAGGCTATTTTATACCATTTATTTGTAAATCCAAGGACATCAGCCTCTGTAGGAATGACATCAATTACAAGATTATCACAATTATATCGTCCTATAGGATCACCCTCTTTTACAACGAATCCTTTTTCTTTTAATCTTTCAATAAAATTATTGTATTTTACATAACTGCTTGCTTTATAATAAAATCAACATCATTGGTAGGACGAAGTTCAGGCACTATATTTATGTCCAAAATTAATGCAGGGGTACAGCCGCCTACAATGACAATTTCATCGCATAAATCATCAAGTTTTTCTGCTAATAATTCGAGTTGCTGAATTATGTCCAAGGGATATCCTTCATTATCATTTCCTTAAGTATTTCAGATGCCATATTTCTTTCCCTTGTCGCACCAACTCTCAACGCATCTGTCAAAGCAAGTAATTCATAGAGTGTGGAATCATTTTTTGCTGCTATAGGTACCATAAAAAGAATTGAACCATAAGCAATTCATAAAATTTTCCTGTAAGCGCAATAATCTTAAAATCAATATAATTAGTGAGACGGAGATCATCTTTTACATCCCTACCATGCATCTAATTTTTTGTAACAACAGCTTTGGAAGATGAATTATACTTAAGGCAGCTAAGCTCAAGGCGCAATTTCCCATTTATTTGTCCTTCCCTTCGAAAACTTCGACAAACCTGAGACGATAAACCTGGACACGATAAACCTGGACACGATAAACCTGGACACTTGACAAAATATGTACATTATTGTACATTATTGTAAAAGTCTTTCAAATCTGCGTGACCAGTACTATCATTTCTGTCAATAATTTTGTTAATGGCGGGCTTTTAAAAAGCAAATAGTATTTTCGATAAAAATTGGATGACTAGATAATAAACTGGAGATTATAGAAAAGTAATAATTAAAAATTTTTTACGATTTATAGATATTTCAGAAGCCTTACATTATTATACATTAGGAGCTGACTTTATATGAGTGTAAAAACCACATTTACTGAATTCCGAAAGAATGCTGCGAAATACTTTAATGCCGTTGAGCAAGGGGATACAATTATTGTATTTCGTCATGGCAAACCAGTAGCGGAAATAATCCCTGCGTTAAAAGAAAATACGCCTCTTTCTTGGAAACAGCCCGGATTAAAGCTTTCAATAAAGGGGGTCTCTTTAAGTAAGGAAATTCTCAAGGAAAGAAAACAAAATAGATGAAAGCCTTCTTTGATTCTTCTGCTTTAGCGAAAAGATATATAGATGAATCCGGTAGTGAAAGAATTGAGTCAATCTGTTTAAAGGCTGAAATGATTGGTGTCAGTATTATTTGTATGCCGGAAATAATTTCTGCCCTATGTAGATTAAAACGTGAATCAGTTATTACCCAAAATCAGTATAATAACGCCAAACAGGCTTTATTTAATGATTTAAAAGACGCTATGGTTTGCAATATCACACCTTCAGTTATAAGACAATCTATTAAGATTCTTGAAGAAAATTCCATACGAGCAATGGATGCTTTACATCTTGGATGCGCTTTGGAATGGAAAGCTTCGGTTTTTGTCTCATCCGATCTTAAGCAAATATCTTCAGCCCAAAATGCTGGATTAAAGATAATTAAAATCTAAAAGCCTCTTAGCATTTGGAGATAAAAACTACCAATTAACTACCACAGAGTAAAAATCCACTCTATTTACTACTATTTGAACTTTTTCAACCATAATATAATGTTTGAGGAAGATAAAATATTTTTCATACTACTACAAAAGTTTTTAAAAGTTTTTTAAAAAATCAAAAAGAATAATGAAAAAAATCAATGAATTGCACTTTGTACTTTTTGGTTGTTTTTCTGATGTACATAGGTAACTATATATCATATTATTTTATGCATGTTAAATCATATTAAATTTATTTTCGTCACTTTTTTAAAAATTTTTCTTGTCCATAGGTTAATTTTTTATACTCCTTGACATGCGAAAATCACTTATTTTGTTTTTGGTGAATTTTTGCTGTGCAAAAATTCCATTTGATATGCCCTTTCTGTGGAAGTTGGGTTAGTATTTTCCTGGGAGACAGGGGTAATCCACATATCTTCATAAAGGGTTGCATATGAGCCATCCATAGATATAACAACAGC
>JBLIRS010000211.1:0-6400 GCA_049472415.1 bacterium
ACAATTCCTGAGTCCGGATAATTATATACAAGATCCGGATTTTACTCAAAACTTTAACAGGTATACTTATTGCATTAATAATCCACTCAAGTATACTGACCCGTCAGGAGATCTTCTTACTTGGAGTTTCCACAAAGGGGGTTTTAGCATCGGACTAAATTTTGGATTTGGAGGTTTTGGGTTTAATGTTGGATGGAGTGAAGGCGGTTCTATTGGTTTTTATGGGGAATTGGGCCCTCGTATTGGTAACACAGGGCTTACTGTGAGTCAAAGTTTTGATTATAGCTTTAGAAACGATAGTTGGAGCACAACTACATCATTAGGCGGTTCCACAAATTTTGGAAAGTTCAATGTAGGTGGAAATCTTTCTTATACTTACGGTAATCAAGGCGGTTTTAATTGGGGAGTAAGTGCCGGGTATAATTATAATAATAATAATAACACATGGGGGCTTGTTCCGAATATTGGATATGGGTCAGGCGGTTGGACTTACGGTGTTAGTGGTTATTATAATCCGCCAAAGCCGACTGTAATAAAGTTTGATTCAAGTCCCTATAATGGTGAACCTGTGCTAAACGGATGTGATGCAATGACAATGTACACTATTGACCCAAGTTATACTCCTGAACAATGGAGAGATATTATTGAAGGATACACTGTTGTCGGTTCTGATGGTTCACCACGTGTAATGTATACTAGAATGTACAGTGATTATGGATTAGAATATCTCAATACACCTAATGCAAATATGAGTGGCGCCGATATTCACAGTATTGCAAATCAGGGATATAACTACCTGTCGTTATCCGCTGATAATTATTATAATATCTTAGGACAAGGTCCTGCTAATCATGAAATGGCAGTAAACAAAGTAAAATATTACCAAAATAAAGTAAAGCTGTATGTTTCTGACTGGGGCCAGGGTAGAAATAATAATGGAATTTATAATTATAGTATGGTTTATAGAATGGGAAGAACCACTTTTAACCCATTAAATTTTACCTTTTTTAGAAGAAGATAACCTTTTTTGATTGAAGTCATGCATAAAGCCTATATAATTACTTTGATGTTATTGTTTTTGCTCAGAGCAACAGGTTATTCACAAAATATCCCCAATGGATATTACAACCGTATTGATAGTAGAAGTAGAATATTTATGTATGTTCATAACGATACAATAATACTTCCTTATGCCAGTGGTATGATGTATGCAAGTATTGATAAAGGAGTGATTGATAAAAAAAGGAAATGGATTAATTTTATTCCTATTCCGATACAGGAAAGATCGCCGTATGCAGTTTATAGTAACAAGAAACAGAAAAGAATGAAATTTAAATATTTTGAAGAGGACCAACGTATTGAAATTTTGTTTAATCTACCGTTTAATAACTATTGGAATAAATATATAAAAACGGAAGAACCATATGATATGGGAAGGTCTCAACCAGCGATAGAAAAACATATAATCGACTTAAAAATTTCCCCAAGATGAGCGATCATTTGTAATAACGCTCGGAATATATAAGAATTTGCAAGTTGGCCTTAAAAGACAAAAGCCCCAGAACTTCCGGGGTTTTTTGCTTTATTATTTTCTGGGAGCATAAACGATACGGTTCCCGAACCTGTCGATAAACGTGTTTATGCCAGTTTTTGCTTAAGATCGTTTTTAAGAATATAGGAAGAAAGGAAATCCTTAACAGTCTCTTTCTGGCGTTCGCTGAGCAACTGGACCTTTTTGAACATGGAGAGCAGCTCACGATCAGAGATCGACTGTTCCGCTTTATTATCCTGGTCACCATACACGATCTGATCGATTGAAACCTCCAGGGCATCGGCTATTTTTTGAACCACCTCTATAGAAGACACGCTCTGTCCTCTTTCATACCTGGAAAACTGAACGGGGTGAATGCTAATCTTTTTTCTCAATTGAAAAGCCGTCTTCAGTTGAAAAAAGAAAATATGTATCTTTAGAGTAATAACGTTCTTTGAAAAAAAGCCCTGTACCTGGTCATTAAAAAGCCAAGGTCTTGATGTAAAAATGGGTTTTACTGGTATACTTATTGCTTCAATAATCCACTAAAATTCACAGACCCTCGCGGAATTAGGCTTTAAGCTCTACCTAATCCTGCTGATTCTGGTTTTCCTTACAATCTGGAAGCAGATGCATGGTTGGCAAATTATTATAATAAATGGTATTACCAATGACAGCCTGTAATATTTTTTTAGATAGAGAACCCAACTATTGTTGAATTTATTACTATGGAGTATCTGCTATTTCTTGCTTCCTTTTGCTTATAAGAAGACTGTTATCAAATAAAGCTGGCTCGGAACATTCCTTTTTTATAGCCCTCCGGATAGAGTTCCGGGGATTAAAGAACTTATCCCTGACATAATGTGCGATTCTATACTCTTGGACCTTGAGAGGAGAATTATGCCATTTTGATGGTAATTCTGACAATAATTTATTGTATGCCTGCCGATCGTTTTTATAAAGGAACCGAATCCCCTCAATGCTTAAGAACCTACTCCCTTTTTTCTGCATTGAAATGTCGATTCCGGTGACAATGCAAAACATCCCAGTTGAGGAGGTTTTTTCTGTTATTGGTGAATAGTTACAATATAGCGAATGGTAACTTCCCGCCACTTCATTAATCCCGGTTGAGATCACAGCCTCTTTTGTTTCCGCTGTAAACTGGTAACTTTTCGCCACTTCTTTTATCTCCTGATCCAAAAGAGAGGGGAGAATATTAAATGTTTTCCCATACTTCTTTATGAGGTTCTGATATTGTTTTCTGGTTCGTGCAATATGGGAACCGGATAACTTCTCCCAAAATAAAGGATTGTGACCTTTTTCAATTATTTGGCGATCTCTTTCCGGAACATTATTTAAATCAATGGAGGGATCATAATAAATAACTTCACTAAATTTATTTCTGATAATGTCTCCCAGGGATTCCCAAATATTAATATTGGTAAAATCAGCCCATTTTAAGCTTCGATCAAAGAGTTTTTGCATTCGTGAGTACTTAACTTCAATCCGAAGAATATTTGATCCTGCAGGCCCTTGTTGCAATCCCTTGTCATAAATTTTTAATAAGGAATGAGTATGTTCAGCCTCTGAAAAAAATTCACCCTTTTTAATCTTCTTGTAAAACGTTTTGTTACGGTGTGAGATAAGGTTGTTTACAAATAGGGAGGGGTTAAATGGTGTATGAATGTTGACTGCAAATTCTATAGTATTAATAATATCATCTTGGGAAATGTACTCTTTCATCTCATTAGCTACTTTGAGGAACCTTTCAAAGGTGAAACGGTCGTAATTATATTCCCCTCCGTTAGCATATTTATGGATGGAACCAGAAAACTTAACAAATGGTGTAACTTCTTCCCATAATCCGGTGTTTTTATTTTGAATTTCCTCCGGGGTAATAGTAAAAACCAGATTTTTTAATTCAACAGACTTATTCTTTCTTTTTTGATACTCCCCGGTACTCTGATTGACCTTAACATAAAAATCCAAGAGGTTCTGAATCCGCAGACCGATACTCAAATTATTTATTTTTATATAATCAATCACCCCTTTTATTTAAGTATCTCTTTATTACTTTCCGATCCGGTTGCCGGATTATTCAGTGACAATTTTATCCTTAGGTTGTTAATCATCCACGATCGTGATCCTCGACACACAGGAATATAGGTAAATCCTTTATAGTATAATAATGGTATCATAGCCCTCATGAACTTAGTTTTTCAAGTGCAGATAACAATTCTGATTTTTTAAAATAGATCCTTCCTCCCAAACGGTATGCCTTTATAAATCCTTTCTTCCTCCATTCACTTAAAGTCTGGCGGCTCTTTTTCAGGAATTTGACCGCTTCTTCCTGTGGAATGGGTTGCTCCACCTCATTTTTAATTGCAGGTTCTGGCCGGCTTTTACTTTGTAGTTGAGCATAAGTATTCGCAAATAGAATCAGATCATCACGACTTACAACCAGCAATGTATTCCCTGCATCGTGTAATATTTTATTAATTTCCATAACGACATTAACTAAAATTATGTCGTTAAAGGTAAATTACCGTAAGTGATTGATTAGGGAGCATTATTGGGTTAAAAAAACCCAAAAATGCTCCCATTGATTATCAATTATATAAGGAGGAACGTTTTTTTTGGTTCCTGATAGTTTTGAACCTGGACCTCATTCTGTCATATAAGTAACGATTATAATTTGGAGCTGAATCAGCAGGATCTTTTTGGAATTTTTCCTCTGTCATAATAGGGTCATACTTATCCAATTTGTAAAATTTGAGGATCAAAGCGGCAACAATACATTTTTTATAATTGCCTAATTGATGCCAATCATAAAGTATTGCTAAAACAACCTGGGAAATAGCCTTTACAATTATTGATTCTTTGGTTGAGCGCTTACCGTAAAAATCAATATTCCCAATCAGATCCATAGAGCCGAAGACTCTTTTGATTAGATATCTTATATTCTTAAGATAGAATTCCAACTCATCAAAGGGAACCTCATATTTAATTGAAATGCTTTGGAAATATGTCTTTTCTTCAGGTGCCAGCTCAGGTAAATTAACAATCTGATCCTCTTTCATATCGCTTTATGCGCTACTTTCATTATTCCTGTTATTGGTGTTGTCTTGCTCATTGCTTGCCGTCTCGCTTGCCTGTCAGGTTTAATATATTTCTGGAGTGTTTTCAGATCACTATGACCGGTAATTTCCATGACATGGACAGGATTCATATTGTAATCATTCAATAGAATACTTACTGCCGAACGTCTTGCTGAATGTGATGATAAGAACCTGTGTTTAGGCTTAGTCATTTTAATCTCTTCAGACCCGACAAATCTCCTTATTGTCGTTTGTGCATCAATGCCGGCTTTTTCTGCCGCATCTTTCATGTATTCATTGAATTTCTGATTACTTATCTGAGGTAATTTATAATCATACTTCTTAAGGATATCAAGCGCTGGAGCTGCAAATCCTGTCATATCAATTTCTATTTCCTTCTTAGTCTTATCAGCAGTGAATCTCCAGATGTCGCCATGTAGCTGACTCCTATCAAACTGCTGCAGATCTGACCACCTTTGACCACTAAAGGCTTCAAAGCAGAACAAATCCCTGACCCGGTCAAAACTTGGATCATCCGAGAAATCATACTCATAAAATGTCTTTAGTTCTGAGAGTGTCAGGGTTACTATATCCAGACTTCTTTTCTTACGTTTCCTATCAGCTTTGTTAATGTTATGAAAGTTCTTATAAATGGTAAACTTGTTATATTTCCTGTCTTCCGCCCATGTCAGAAAAGTCTTAAGACATTCAATATATTTCCCTATGGTATCTATCAACAGACCTTTTTGCATTCCTTCCGGTCGTGTTTTCTGTCTTCCCCTTGGAGCCTGATTTCTTAGATACTTAGTATAAGCATCATAAAACTTATGGTCAATTCCCGAAAAAGTTAATGTTTTATATTGATCATTTTCCTCCGTAAACTTCTTCAGACTTTTTTGCAGGGTAACATATTTCTTAATTGTTCCTTCTGCGACAACCCCCTCCAGATAATCAATATATTCACAAAGAACCTCAAAAAAATTTGTTACCTGCTTAACTGTGGGTTTCTCAATATTCTTACCAAATTCAACAAGCTTTGCCTTTACTTCTGTGAAAGGTATTTCAGTATCGGGGGGGTAATCTTCGCTGATTATTCTATCATATTCCGCAAGAAGCTTTTTCTTTAATTTTAGTAACTTCTCGTTAAATTCAGGACTACCGGCAATGTTCTCTTTAAGCTGCCCACTGTCAAAATTCCATTGAGCAGGATAAATGACATATTCAGTTTTTATTTTTATAATTTGTTCGCGATCAATAATCAGACAAGCATATAATCTGGTCTCAAGCTGATTTAATGGCCTCTTTTTGCTATTACCGTTTTTTGTTACATTTAAGGAAATTTCACTCTTAATAGTATCTGATAATTTATGACGTTGTTTTCTTTCCTTATAAGGCTTCTGTAGAAAAAATCTGACTGTTGGCATAGGTTCAAGTGTAAATGTTTCTTATTCCAAAGATAAGCAAATAAGAAACATTTAAGAAACATTTGCCTTATATTTATTTACAGTTCTTTACAATTATTGACACTCACAGTGCCATTATTCCTTTGTTTTAACATCACAACTGTAAATTTTAGTAAGTTCCATTCTACCTAACTGTCAAGCATTTTTTAGCGCTCCCTCCGCTACAAAGAAAAAGCCCTGTCGCGTTAGCGGCGGGGTTTTTTAGTTTCAGCCCGAGCCGAGCTTGCTTAGGTGAGGGATGGAAATAAAAAAGCCCTCAGTTCCGCGTTAGCGGAAGAAGGCTTTTTCGGTGTTAAGCTCCCCCCAAG
>JBLIRS010000212.1:0-6391 GCA_049472415.1 bacterium
GTTACAAATGAATCATAAGAATTATTAGAAGCCCATCCCTGTTCAAAGATATCCATATTTGGATCTGAATCAATTAAAAGCTTACCCGTATTCGGATCCGGATAATAATTAAACGTATCCGGATCTTTCAACCAAATATCACCTATATAACAATCGATCCCACGGATTCCTATCTTGGATACCGCTTTAAACTCGGTCTCGGATATTCCATAAAAGTAACTAATATAATCAGATATATCCAGTTCCAGAAAACCGGCCGCAGTCCTATCCGTATCAAGTTCCGACAAAGGGACCCTGGAAAAATCTCCCCTGGTATAACCATCTTCCCCGTTATCAGGATAAAATTGGATCAATACCTCAGGCATATTGGGGTCATATGTCTCGACAAATAATGTTAATTGAAAGGTTTCATTTATCAGATACATAAAAGACAAAACCGACTTACCCTCAATTTTGTCAGGGAAATTTGGATTAAGTTCCCTAAGATCCAAACTTGTATAACAAGATATAAGTTTCGATCCATAAACATCCCTTGCCATAAAAATAAATATAAACTGAAAAGACAATAGCAAAATTAAAGGCCATATCCATAATTTCTCAATCATGTTATCATTGCACATTTTTTCCCCCTGTTTATGTGATAAAAACCATTGTTCAACCATTATCATTTACTTCCGGCAATAGGTCACAGACATAAACTGCATCATATATCAACTTTTTGGTAAATAGAGGAAAACCAGAAGTCATTAAATAAATCCTCTATAGCAATTTCCCCTTTTTGATTTTGTTGGTCTCTATGATAGTTAAATTTTGGATATAAATTAGACAGATAGGAGATTAACCACACAAATCCTCTAGCTTCTTAAAGTAAGGGATACTGCTTCCATCTAACAAAAACCCGGCATTCAAAGAAAATTTATTTAATGGAGGGAAATTGTCAAAATGGAAACTCTTTGATATTTACAAGTATATAAAAACTTCTATCTGATAATATAACTATAATTTTTTTTCTCTCTTTTGTCAAATGTAACTCTTTTTTAAGACCTTTCTCTCTTTTTTAAGACCTTTCTATGGTATCAATAATTTTATTATGATAATATATTATGAATATTTAATTTATAATTTACTTGAAGAATATATCAAGGATTTTATTAATATTCAAAATAGTTCTTAAAGAACCATTTAAGGAGGTTTTCATAATGAGTCTTCTTGTTGTGGGATCGATTGCATTGGACACCATAAAAACCCCTTTTGGCAAGGCAAAAGAGGCACTTGGAGGTTCGGCCACTTATTTTTCCATGGCGGCGAATCATTTGACTGATGTAAATTTAGTGGCTGTGGTTGGAGAAGATTTCTCAAAAGAACACATTGATATATTCCGGGACAAGGGAATAGACTTATCAGGGCTTCAAATAGCAAAAGGAAAAACATTCCGTTGGGTCGGGGAGTATGGATTTGATCTTAATGAAGCCCAGACTATTGATACACAGCTCAATGTATTTCAGGATTTTAATCCGCAATTACCTCCCGAATATCAGCATAGCCAATTCGTGTTTCTGGCCAATATAGATCCTGACATACAAAGACAGGTCTTGAATCAAATAAAGTCCCCAAAGCTCGTGGCATGCGATACAATGAATTTTTGGATAGAAAACAAACCCGAGTCATTAAAGAAGACTATGCAGAGGGTAGATATAGTAATTATCAATGAAGCTGAAGTCAGGCAACTGACAAAAGAACCCAACCTTGTGAAGGCTTCAAGGGAAATTCTGTCCTGGGGCCCAAAAACTTTGATCATTAAGCGAGGTGAATATGGTGTTTTGATGTTTTCCGGTAATTCCGTTTTCTCAGCCCCTGCATATCCGTTGGAAGAACTATATGATCCGACTGGGGCAGGCGACAGCTTTGCCGGAGGTCTTATGGGCTTTCTTTCAAATACAGGTAATATTGACGAAAATACTGTAAGAAAGGGGATCATCATGGGAAGTGTAATGGCTTCCTTTTGCGTTGAGACTTTTACCCCGCAGAGATTGATAAATCTGGACCCTGGTGAGATAAAGGCCAGGTTTAAAGAATTTAAACATTTAACCTACTTTGAGGATCTTACTGAAATAATATAAGCTTATGCAGGTTATCACAACACATATTAATGCGGATTTCGATGCCCTTGCCTCTATGCTCGCAGCCAAAAAACTATATCCTGAAGCGAAATTAGTTTTCCCTGGCTCACAGGAAGCCAATCTCCGCTATCTTCTTAAAATTCCTGAATATAGGGTCCAACATTCCAAACTCAAAGAAATCGATTTGACGCAAATTGATCATCTGATATTGGTAGATACGAGAATGGCTGATAGGATAGGTGATTTTTCAAAAGTTTTAAATGTTCCAAATTTAACTATTCATATTTTCGATCATCATCCAAGCCATCCCAATGATATACATGGGCAATACGAGTTAGTTAAAACTGTTGGCGCCACAACCACATTATTTGTCCAAATTTTTCAGGAAAAAGGGATACAAATCACCCCTCAGGAAGCTACCATTATGGCCTTAGGAATCTATGAAGATACCGGCTCCCTGATCTTTAGCTCCACAACATCAGAAGATTTGCACGCAGCAGGTTATCTTCTCACTCAGGGCGCAAATCTCAATATGATTGCAGACCTGATCGATCGGGGAATGACAACAGAGCATATAGATCTCATGAATGAGCTTCTGAAATCCATGGAGGCCCATGTCATCAATCATATCTCCATTCATATAGCTACTGCGTCAATTGATAAGTACGTGGGAGATATAGCTATCCTTGCCCACAAGATAAGGGATATCGAAAACCTCGACACACTCTTCATCCTGATACGGATGGAGGGCAGAATCCATCTTGTGGCCAGGAGCCGGATCAGAGAGGTGGACGCCGGTCAGATTGCCAGAGAATTCAATGGAGGAGGACACCATACAGCCGCATCTGCTACCATCAAGGAGATGACCTTGATCCAGGTCAAGGAAAAACTGCTAATGGTTTTAAAGGATAGAATCCATATACCCAGGACGGCTCAGGAAATCATGACATCACCTGTAAAAACCGTAAACGAGAATCGGACCATTAGCGAAACAAAAGACCTGTTAAACCAATACAGCATCAATACCATTCCTGTGACAGGTGACCAGGATTCATTGATAGGCATCATTACCAGACAGACAATAGACAAGGCGATCGGACATGGAATGAAGAATGCCACGGTCAGGGAATTAATGGTAAGCGATCTGCTTACCGTAAGCCCGGAAACACCTATTGATAAGGTAAGAGAATTAATGATAGAAAGTAACCAGAGATTCCTCCCTGTTCTAAATAACAAAAATATAGTTGGAGTTATCACAAAAACCGATCTCCTGAGGGTCCTCCATGACGACCTGTCCAGGTTGACAATTTCTTTATTGGAGAAGGGCGGTTCCGAAAAGATTGACTATCAATCAAAAAACCTCACCAGTCTTATTAAGGAACGATTGCCGGACAAAATCCAGTGGTTGCTGAAGACTGCCGGGGAGGTTGCCGAAGAATTAGGGTTTTCTGCCTACGTGGTTGGAGGATTCGTAAGAGATCTTATGTTGAGAGTGGAAAATTTGGATATAGACATTGTGGTTGAAGGCAACGGGATACTATTGGCAGAATATCTTAACCATAAACTTGAGGGAAGGCTTTGCACTCATCAGAAGTTCGCCACTGCGGTTATTGTTCTTCCTGATGGATTCAAATTGGATATAGCGACGGCCAGATTGGAATATTATTCAAAACCCGTTGATTTACCCAGTGTGGAAATGAGCTCCATTAAACATGACCTGTACAGGAGGGATTTTACAATCAATACACTGGCCATTCAATTAAATCCTGATCATTTTGGCAGACTCATTGATTTTTTCGGAGGGCAAAGGGATTTAAAGGACAAAAAAATAAGGGTTATGCATAGCCTCAGTTTCGTAGAAGATCCAACCAGGGTCTATCGTGCAATAAGGTTTGAACAGAGATACGGTTTTCAGATAGGGAAATATACTAAAAATCTTATAATTTCAGCAGTGAACAGGGGATTGCCGTCAAAGCTGAATGGAAAAAGGGTTTTCCCTGAATTATACCTGATCTTTCAGGAGCCTGACCCCACAAAGGCTATAAGCCGTATGGGGGAATTTAAATTGCTTGAGCATATTCATCCATCTATTAAGTATGGACCCGGTCCGGAAAAATTGATCACGGAAGTCAGAAATGTGGTTACATGGTATGATCTCCTTTACCTTACAGAAAAAATTGAAAAATGGATTGTATATTTTCTTGCCTTAACGGATTCTTTAAATGAAAAAGAGCTGATCCCTCTCCTCGATCATCTAAATTTATCTGTCAAGCATAGAGAAAAGGTCTTGTATTGCCATAGAACAGGCAAAGAAATGCCCAAAAAGCTCTACCGGCTTAAAAATAATCAATACAGCAAGATTTATTTTCTTCTCCACCCAATACCCACAGAAGGTCTATTGTTTCTGATGGCCAAATGTGAGGATTCAAAATCCAAGAAGATGACGTCTCAATTTTTGACCTCTCTTAAAAAAGTCCGTAGATCCGTGACCGGCGACGATCTTAAAGGAATGGGGTTTGTTCCCGGGCCTGCCTTCAAAAAAATCTTTCAGGAAGTATTGAAGGCCAGACTGGATGGCCTGGTTTCAAATCATGACGAGGAAATGGAATTCATTAAGAAACGGTTCGGGAACATTTCCGGTGTCCGTAAAGGGGAGAAGTCTTAAAATCATGACATCATACTACCCTGACAATAATTATAAAATCAAATTAAAAGTCTTCGAGGGGCCTTTGGACCTGCTTCTTCATCTTATAAAAAAATCCAAAATAGATATCCGTGACATTCCCATAGCACTAATAACCGAACAATACCTTGATTATATAAGCATGATGCAGGACCTCAATCTGGATGTGGCAGGAGATTTTCTGGTTATGGCCTCTTATTTAATGTATTTGAAATCCAGGACCCTTCTTTGCCTTGGCTCAGATGACGATGAAGACCCCGAAGAATCAAAACAGAAGCTTGCTCAAAGGTTGCTTGAGTATCAGGCATGTAAAAACGGAGCAGAATATTTATCCGATTTGGAAGCCGAACACAGCAAGCTCATTCCATCTCAGGGCATTTCTATCCCTTGCAAGGAAGAAATGATCGAAGCGGATCTGTACGATCTTTTAAATGCGTACTATATCATAGTCAAAGAAGAGGTAAATCCTACAAAACCCCATAGTGTATCCATTGATCCAATTACAATACATAATGAGATGTCGGAGATAATTTCCATATTAAAAGTAAAGAAAAAGGTTTTTTTCCGTCTATTATATAAAAATATTGAACCAGGGCATTTTATAACAGGTTTTTTAGCTGTCTTAGAATTGGCCAGGACAAACAAGGTTAAGATCCTTCAGGATCGACACTTTGGGGATATTGTTATTATCCTTACATAGAAAATTTTTTAATTTATAAACTAATTATAATAAATAATAATAACATTGTATATGAAAGCTTCCCTGAAAAATATGGGGGTAAAAATTTCTTTTTTTACGTCTATTATAATGCAGAAAAATGATTAGGGAGGAAATACAAATAACAGGCAAGAAATAAGACTGCTTTGATTATTCATTAAAAGATTTGGGAATAAATAAAAATAAAACATTTTTAAAACTTACTTAGAAGTTAAATCTTGCCTATTTATGAAAAAAAATTCATCATCATGAAAGGAAGGTCATATTGAAACAACAAAAATTAATAAAAATTGATTATTAAAAGGTATAAATTTAAATTTAAATATTAAAATTATCTTTGGTTTTATGGCAATATTTTTGCATAATATCAAACTGGTTAATTTTGTCCAAGATATCTAGGAGGTTTTAAAGATGGCTAATAATAAAGGCAAGTGGCTTTTTTGTATATTTACATTTTTTTTATGTCTGACATTTTCTATCTTTTTATTGAACACTGCGCCCATCGGTGCAGATTTGCCACCACTGGATTCAGGTCTACCTTACTCACCTGCTTCGAGTGGTTATACACCTATGGGTGTTGGATTTTTGCCTCAATTCGGGACTCCATACGGTGCACCGTATGGATATGGATTACCTTACCAAAATATGGGAACTGGTTTTCTGCCCTCCACAGGTCAATTCGGATTACCCGGTCAATCTGGATTACCCGGTCAATCTGGATTACCCGGTCAATTCGGATTACCCGGTCAATCCGGATTACCCGGTCAATTCGGATTACCCGGTCAATTAGGATTACCCGGTCAATCCGGATTACCCGGTCAATTCGGAATCCCTTATCAAACTATGGGATATAATCCCCCGTCTGGGGCC
>JBLIRS010000213.1:0-6385 GCA_049472415.1 bacterium
AGCCGGGGAAAGTGCCTATATCTGTTCTAACTGTGTAGTTTCTGCTTATAAGATCCTTTTTGGAGACGAAGAGCAAGACGATCTGCAAACAGATTTTGAAGCTAAAACACTCTATACACCTAAAGAGATCAATAGCATACTCGATGATTATGTAATCGGCCAGGAAAAAGCCAAAAAAACACTTTCTGTTGCTGTATATAATCATTATAAACGTATTTTTAAAGACACTCTTGATGATGATACACAGATCGCTAAATCCAATGTACTTCTTATAGGACCTACAGGATCAGGTAAAACACTCTTAGCACAGACCATTGCAAGATTTTTAAATGTGCCTATTGCCATTGCAGATGCAACGAACCTTACAGAAGCTGGATATGTAGGTGAGGATGTTGAAAATATAATACTGAAATTATTACAGGCTTCTGATTACGATGTTGAAAAGGCAGAAAGTGGCATCGTTTATATTGATGAAATTGATAAGATCAGCAAAAAGACTGATAGCCCTTCTATAACCAGAGATGTGTCGGGAGAAGGTGTCCAACAGGCACTTTTGAAATTAATCGAAGGTTCCATCGCTAATGTTCCTCCTCAGGGAGGCCGTAAACATCCTCATCAGGATTATATCCAGGTAGATACAACGAATATATTATTTATCTGCGGCGGGGCCTTTAATGGATTGGATAAAATTATTGAGCAGCGTATCGGAAAAAAGAATCTGGGCTTTGGGGCTGAGATAAAGAGAAGGCGAGAAAGAAATATTGGTGATATTTTGTCTCAGGTACAGCCGGAAGACTTATTGAAATATGGCCTTATCCCCGAATTTGTTGGACGTCTGCCAGTTGTCGCAGCTCTTGATGACCTTAATGAGACCTCTCTGATAAAAATATTAAAGGAACCCAGGAATGCTATTACCAAACAATATCAAAAGATATTTGAATTTGAAAAGGTTAAATTAAGATTTACGGAAGATGCTCTTATCGCTATAGCTCGTGAGGCCATAAAAAGAGGCACTGGGGCCAGAGGGTTAAGGGCAATCCTGGAGGAGATAATGCTGGAAATAATGTATGATCTTCCTTCACGTAATGATATTAAAGAATGTGTGATTACTAAAGAAGTAATTATGACCAGAGAAAATCCAATTATTCTTTATGAAAAGGCCAGTTGATCAGATAGATTACAAATAATAAATCAAAAATCAAAAATCAAAAATCAGAAAAGGTTGATTACATGTTTTTTAAAGATAATAAAGAAAAAAAGACTATTCCGGTAGAGCTTAAAAAAGAAGATAAGGATTTGACTGTTACAATTGATTTGCCTCTATTGCCTTTGAGAGATGTTGTCATGTTTCCTCACATGATTATCCCGCTTTTTGTCGGACGTCCGCTGTCAATCAAGGCCATAGAAAAAGCAGTAATCTCGGGTAATCGACTATTTCTTGTTGCTCAAAAAAAAGCTAATGTTGATGACCCAACCAGTGAGGATATTTATAAGATTGGCACTGTAGCTGATGTCTTACAACTTTTAAAATTACCTGATGGCACAGTCAAAGTTTTAGTCGAAGGACTGGCACGCTACAAGATTGTCTCACGTCTACCTCAAACAGATTATTTTCATGTAGAACTGGAAAAGCTTGAACATTATAATAAAAAGGTTACACCTGAATTAGAAGCTGTTATGAGGGCTGTTGTTGACAAGTTTGATAACTATATTAAACTGAACGCTAAACTTCCACCTGAAACCATCGCCTCAGTTTCCAGCATTGAAGATCCAGATAAATTAGCGGATGTGATTGCTGCTTATTTGTTAATTAAGATGAGTGATAAACAACTAATCCTGGAAGAACTGGATCCCCTGGAACGACTAATTAAGCTTATTGAGATACTTGATTCAGAGATTAAGATATTGGGCTTGGAAAAACGCATTCGCAGCAGGGTTAAAAAACAGATGGAGAAGACTCAGAAAGAATATTATTTAAATGAACAGATGAAGGCCATCCAAAGTGAACTAGGGGGCAAGGATGATCTGAAAAATGAGATCAGTGAATTACAGGGAAAGATAAAAGAATGTAAGATGCCTGCTGAAGTTGAAGAAAGAGCCTTTAAGGAATTAAAACGACTGGAAATGATGCCTCCAATGTCAGCAGAAGGAACAGTGGTACGAAATTATATTGATTGGTTGATTTCTTTGCCTTGGAGCAAGAAGACCAAGGATAAACTAAGTATGGAAAGGGCAGAAAAGATACTGAATGAAGATCATTATGCGCTTCATAAGGCTAAAGGAAGAATTCTGGAATTTTTGGCCGTGCGTAGATTGGTTAAAAAGATGAAAGGTCCTATCCTGTGCTTTGTCGGTCCTCCGGGAGTTGGTAAAACTTCTTTGGCCAAATCTATTGCCAGGGCATTAGGGAAAAAATTTGTAAGGCTTTCACTGGGCGGGGTGCGGGATGAAGCAGAGATAAGAGGTCATAGACGCACATACATTGGGGCCCTGCCTGGCCGTATAATCCAGTCACTTAAAAGGGCGCAATCAAAGAATCCGGTGTTTCTGCTTGATGAAGTGGATAAGATGAGCATGGATTTTCGTGGTGATCCTTCAGCCGCCTTATTAGAGGTCTTGGATCCTGAACAGAATAATGCCTTTTCAGATCATTTTTTAGAGGTGGATTTTGATCTTTCAGAGGTAATGTTTATTACCACCGCTAATGCAGCACATAAGATACCCGGGCCTTTAATGGACAGGATGGAAGTTATTAGTATCCCCAGCTATACTGATTTAGAAAAGGCAAAGATTGCCAAGCTGTTTTTAATCCCCAAACAATTAAAGTTCCATGGTTTAAAGTCAAGGAATCTGCAGTTTTCGGAAAAGGCTGTTTATGACATTATTCATAAATATACACGTGAGGCTGGTGTCAGAAACCTGGAGCGAGAGATAGCCAATGTATGCCGTAAAGTGGCTAGAGAAGTTGTTAAAAAAGGTAAACAGACATCGATAATTTTAAGCAGCAAGTCTCTTCATAAATATCTTGGACCATTTAAATATCGTGATCGTAAGGCAGAAGAAAAGAATGCTATCGGAACTGCTACGGGTCTTGCCTGGACCGAGGCAGGGGGGGATATATTAGCAATAGAGGTCAATATCATGGAGGGGAAAGGTAAACTTATTATCACCGGTCAATTGGGTGAGGTAATGCAGGAATCTGCTCAGGCAGCCCTCAGTTATGTCCGTTCAAAGGCTAAGGATTTAGGTCTGCCCAAAGGGCAATTTCAGAAAACAGATATTCATATCCATGTCCCTGAAGGTGCAATCCCCAAAGACGGGCCGTCTGCCGGTATAACTATGGCTACGGCGTTGACTTCAGCAATGACTAAAAGACCGGTTGACAGGGATATAGCCATGACCGGAGAAATAACCTTACGAGGACGTGTGCTGCCTATCGGAGGAGTGAAGGAGAAAGTCTTAGCTGCTCATCGGGCAGGGATTACATCGATTATCTTGCCTATAGAGAATAAAAAAGATTTGGATGACATTCCTAAAATTGTACGCAAATCTATACGTTTTATATTTGTAAAAGATACAGATGAAGTTTTAGACAGGGCCCTAATCTATAACAGGAATAAAGATACTGATTATGATAAGAAGATGTATGTTGATATGTTGCCAAAGAAAGATAGTCAGATATCAGATGCGGTATCCATAACACATTAGACTCGATACTTGATACTCGATTCTCGTTTTAACTTTTTGTTTTTTACGAGCACCCTAGTATCGAGTATCAAGGATCGAGTATAGATGAAGATAAAAACAGCAAAATTTGTAAAAAGTGCAGTAAAACCTTCCCAGTATCCTCATGAAGCACTTCCGGAGATTGCCTTTATCGGACGTTCCAATGTTGGTAAATCCTCTTTGATTAATTCTCTTGTAAATAGAAAAAAGATGGCCCAGACCAGCTCTACTCCAGGGAGAACACGTATGGTAAATTTTTTTTGTATTAATGATACATTTATGCTGGTTGATCTTCCGGGATACGGGTATGCAAAGGTTCCGCAAAAGATGAAACAGGGCTGGGGAAAGATTATAGAAGGATATTTAAAGACACGAAAGAATTTAAAGGCAGTTATTCATATTCTGGATAGCCGGCATCTTCCTACTCAGGATGATCTGCTCATGAGGGAATGGTTATTATATTATAAGATAGTTACCATAACTGTTGCGACCAAGGTGGATAAACTGAGTAAGACAAAAATTCCTCAGCATATCAAGAAGATAAAAGATAATTTTAAACTAAGCAATGATGAGCTATTGTTACCGTATTCTGTAATCAGTAAACAGGGGCATAAAGAGTTATGGACAGCGATAAATGAAATAGTAAATGTCCTTGTTTGATTTTATTGCTTAGAAAGTATGATACTGAAATTCATGAAATAATATTAAAAAAAACTCAAAAACTTAAGGAGAGATGGAAAATTTGGAGAATTGGAGAAATATATATTTTTTTCTTTTTCTCCAATTCTCCTTTTTTTCCCTTTTTCCTTTTTTACACATTTTATGTTTAGTTGCCACGAAGTGGCTTAATTTAAAATTTACCGGCTTTTACAAAATTTTTAGACTTAGCTGAATATGAAAATGGTAATATAATTAATTATAGCAATATTGCCAGAGAAGTAGGCGTTTCATCAAATGTGATAAAAGAATATTTTTCTATTTTAGAAGACACCTTACTTGGTTTTTATCTCCATCCATTTCATAAATCCCATAGAAAACGCATAATTAATCACCCCAAATTTTATCTTAATGATCCTGGCCTGGTATTTGCTTCAAAGAAAATGTTATCTATTGACTTGATTGAAGGCACTCAATTATATGGCGATGCCTTTGAACATTTTATTATATTGGAAGTGATAAAGAGTATTTATTATCTGGGGCAAGAGATTAACACCTGGTTTTTTAGGACTTCAGATGGAGCGGAGATTGATCTAATCCTTGAAAAGCATGGGATGATTATTCCTGTTGAGATAAAATCATCTCAGAATCCGCAAAAGTTGACTGGAATGAAGTCATTTTTAAGTGACCATGATTTTATTAAGGCATATTGTGTATGCCAAACACCAAGGTTGTATAAAAAAGGTGAGGTAGATTTCATTCCATGGCAGGATTTTATAGAAAGGCTTTATCTTGGCAATATATTTGAAAAGTAACTTTTTAAATTCGACAGTTGAATATCAAAATCCGAAAAAAACTACAGGTCACAGGTTGCAAGTCATTATTAAAAATAGTTTAGCGTTTGTTGGTAACGAAGCCCGTATCGGTTAAGTCTATCGGTTACGTCAAAAAATAAAGACGACAAACCTGACCGAGAGACGAAACGGGCATCGTAACCTAATAACCAAAAAACGAGAAGTCACTAGTGCCTTATGCCTGTAGTTAATACAAAGCATCCTCCAACGCCAGCATTGTAATCTTCTTCTCCATTATCATCAGTATCCGATTCTGGATCCGAATCGTCAACATTCTTCACTGTTATGCTTATAGTCTCGTGATCTGTTACCCCGCTGCTATCAACAACCCTGAAGGTAAGATGATATGTCCCAGACTGACTATCCTCTGGTGTCCAAGAAAAAACCTGGGTTAAAAAATTTGCACCTTGCGGGAGAGTCTCATCTATTGAATAAGTTAAACTATCTCCAGTATCCTGATCTGTGGCTGTTACTGTAAAGTTTAAGTTATAGCCTGAATTAATAATTTTGTTTCCAATTGAATCTAAAATTGGTGCATGGTTTTGCGGTTCTTCTTCCGGTGGTGAGTTTGCCACGATAAGGTTATCTACCCAAAATGTTTGGGCAACCGGTGAGCCATCTCCGATCCAGGGCCCGATAATAAACTGATTAAATTTCATATCAGCATGCTGTCCGGTACGCATCATGACATCATGGTGATCAATGATTAATTCTCCATCATACCAGTATTGTAATACCCCGTCTGCTATCCCTTTACCATCAATAATGTTATTTAATTTGAAATAAGCCTCAACAAGATGCCAGTCATTTTTGTAATATGGCCCAGGAGTATCCTGAAAATAGATACTGCCTGCTCTCCATTCCTTGCCATTCCAATGGACACTGTCAATAAGATAACAAAGACCATTTCCATAACCATCGCTATCACCATTGCATCCTGTTACAGCCCTGTCTTCTGTTAGTCCTGTTAAATCCACTCCTATGTTTGATTCATCGATGTTTTGTCCATCCTGTATAGCAAGAAGAGGCTCTCCTTCATTGGCTGACAAAAGAAAATTGATCCGGTCGCAACCACTGGCAGAAAATTCGCTTGGAGAAATTTCAGACTCCATCTGAACATGAAATTGAATTTGCTTCATCCCAAGGTC
>JBLIRS010000214.1:0-6380 GCA_049472415.1 bacterium
CTATTTTTTATAATATCTTTATTTTGATTGAATATAAAGGACTTGTCAAGCACCTAAGAAGAGAATGCAGCATAAAAGAAGGATAATATAGTAATCCATTAATATGTCTAATTATCCTGAAAGGCAATTAAAAATTCTGTTTAAAACAAGTGGAAAAAGCCCTTCTAAGGAATACTATATAGTAGTAGCAAGCAAAACTTAAGTCTGGTTGAATGATGATAGGGTTAGACCTCTAATTTACTGGGCTTCAATCCCCGAATCTTATTAAACTCTTTGATAAAAACCCTATAAACCTCACCAATGAACTTTGTGCCCCCAAAAATCACTGCCGGCATAAGCATAATCATCACAATAAATGTTAATAAAAAAAGGAGAAACATTTTGATAAACATTACAATCTTCATGGATATCACCTCCATTCAAATAAACAAAGCAATTTATATGCCAGGTTTTTACTGTAATTTATATTATTATCGGTATTTTATTTAGGATTAAGCCATTGGAGATTAAAAGGAAAGGAGATAGGACAAAATTTAGTTGTTTGAAAGTGATTAATCTGGGTCGCAACTCTAAAATGAGAATGGCAGAACAAATTCATTCACGAGTCTCTTCTTTCTCGTCTTTTTTACATTCAATATCTATAGTCTGAGAGCGACGATCAACATGATCTAATGAATATCCGCAAAAAGGACAATAACGAGCTTTAGGTATCAATTTAAAGGAGCCATGGCAGGACGGACAAACCTGTAGTGAATGTTTTTTTTGATCGCTCTGCCATCGCACGAAAAGCCAAAGGGGCAAGAATATAATCAAAGCCATAAAGGTCCCAAATGCCCATAATAGAGCCTGCCCTTCAGAACGGCCTTTTTCTTTGGCATCCATAAAAACCCAAAATGCTGCCAGCATGGGTATCAACATGGCTATTAAAAAATGCATAAGGTATCATCCTCAACTGATAAAAAAAACAAAAAAATATTCAGGATATCTTTCATAATATATGATTGTCAGCTTGATGTAAAGATCAGTCTCAAAATAGAGCACCAAATAAAAAAGGGCTGGGAGATAAAGACAGAAAGGGAGAAAAAACATTATACGGAAAGAAACCTAAAGTAGGGAAAAACGTCTGGAAAGGTGATAAAAACGGATTATTAAAGGGAGCAACAAGCCCAAAAGAAGCGAAATTAGTATAAGAATAAAAGCTTAAATAGGGCCCTAAAGATAAACCGGGAATTTGATCTGAAATGAGATAACTGTTTCCGGTGGTGTAGTTATTAATATTATAATATCCAATCGGATTATCAGAACTATAAGAAGAAAATGAAGAGAGATTGAAATCACCCGACATGGAACGTTCATAATCATATAAATCAGGATTACCGGTGACCCCCCAGACATTTGCGCTTACGACCGAATCAAACGGATTTGAATACTTTGGATATCCGCCGGTCAAATCAGATGACCATGAATGAATCGACACATTATCTATTCCGCTGAAAGTATTTATCGTACCGAAACTAATTGTTGGCAGAGTTTCTAACCATGGGAAAACTACAGGATATGGGGAAAATTGATAGACAGAATATATATCGGGATAGGATGTTATCAAAATCCTTTTTCTATCTGGATGTACTGTAATAATACAATCGGTCGCCTCATCATAGTCCACATAAATATCCTTATGTGTTGAACTCCAGTTATCATGATTTATAGTCCAATGAGTGGTTTCTGTCTCCAGGTATCCCACAGTCACAATCCAATGATTCCCCCACAAGGGATGTCCCACCACTCCATACATAATAGGCCTATCTTCTTCAATTTCATCAATTACTTTTGAGAAATCAGGTTTGGTATAATATTCGGCGGAAAAATTGTAGTTATTTCCATATTTAGCAAGATTACAATATATTTCAATTCCTTCACGAACATTTTCATCAGTAAATATCTTTTTTACACTTCTATCCACCGAAAACTGCATGGCATCATTAAGTTCAAAGGCAAGTCTTTTAACATCTTCAATACGGTCCGGATTGGAATCAACAAGCAGACTATATCCATGTGCATCCCAATATCCTAATATACAGGCAGCAGCAACCACCTTGCAATCCCACAAATTTCTAAATTCCGATTGAGAGTAATCCGGAACATCGGGAATCATTGTATGAGCATCCTGACAATCTATGCTGGTTATCTGGATGTTATATGCTTCCATATTGCCATATGTATCAGGATCAAGTGCCTTTAAACTAACATAATATAAACCGGAAGATGGACTGGTCCATTCGATAAAGGAGCTTCCATCGTCTTCTATGCTTGAATTACGAACTATGTAACTGCTTTCAGGATCAGAAAAAATATAAATCAATATCTTAGGAAAGTTATAATCCTCGACCGGATCCTTGGCCGGACGAGTAAATATCTGGTATGTGAAACCTTTATCCGCATAAAATTGATACCAATCTCTTTCCCCTTTGAATGTAAAAGTGTTGAAAAGGGAATCCCCATTTGGAACAAGGAGTTCGGCTTCCTGCCATTTCTCTTTATAGCCCGTTTCCTGCGCATCGGCTAAAAAGAGTCCCATGAACATTGAAAGCAATACGGCGGTTATCACCAGAAATAATTTAATATTTGATAAATTGCCTATTTCTTCTCTTATCATCTTTTCAGAAATTTTGCCCTTCGAACAGGGTTCTTAAATATAATAATTAAAGTTACCTCGATTAATTACATATAAATAACTTTAAAAACTAACCAAAAGAAGATGAAAGCTCATTCAGGGATAGTGGTCGAAAGCCGGGGGTCAAGTAGTATATGGATCAAGTTTGGATAAATTTGCGATTTTTATTAATTCAATTCCTAAATCACCATATGACTATATGCCAAATTATACAATTGCAAGATAATAGGATATGATTTAAAGTCTTAAACCCTTGTCTATAGGATTTGATATAATAACAATAATGGTTATCCCCCGTCTTTATATTAACTTAACTTTGTTCAATAATATTGGTTATAAAATAAAGCCAAATAGTACTATCACTTCCTTAGCCTGTCAAATCTTTCTGATGTCTGATTTATGTGCAAATTTTCTACGAAATCCCATTTTTTTTTGATCCTCTCGGAACGTTCCCTGTCCGAATTAAAAGTTCTCGCCCGCCTTGTACTGTATCGCAACTCTTCCATAAGATCAGAATCCATAATTTCCATATCCGAGGTCCTGACAAATAAGATATCATTCGAGTTCGGGTTTTTAAATTCTAACCAAAGCTCTAAGGGTGCCGGATATAAGTAACGCATCACCTTCCAGTTCTCTTTTGAAGTTTTTTCTGTAATCGTTTTTTTAATCTTTATAGAATTAATTATATAATCAGGCAAGCCACGATACATTTGAATAACGGGGACATGAGACTTGTTTGCACCGGCAACCGCAGTTACGATGCCAAATTTTTCATAATCCGATAAAAAGCCCGACAAGATCTCATCATCTGTCACAACCATATTTAAAACCGGATTTTGAGGATTACATAAGATAAATACATAGGCTTGAGGTACATCGTCAAGATCTACAAATAACTGTGTATTAAAGTGCACAAGAGGCCCGAAAGCCTCTTGAGCATTATAAAGCGCTCCTGTCAGGGCAATCTTTTCATTCACCACCTCTGATGCGCTTATATGAGGCCAAAAAAGGATTATAAAACTTAAAATAGGCAGAGATATAAATTTTAATCTATTACTCACTTGCCAGGCCTTCCCGGAAAATTTTCTATACTTCATAAATTGGATTTTTAATATATTGACGTTTTTCCTTGGGTATCACTTATTCAGAAGAGACCGAAAATGATATTTTTTGAAATTCCTTATGCGAGGCTTCTATAAATAAATAATATAAATTAAGATATTTTATATTTAATATTACATAAAAAACCTAAACCAACAAACCATGAATCATACTGCACATACGATTTACATGAATCCATCAAAATTACACATTGGAAAATTGATTTTAATATCAGGGCATCTATAAGGTATCATGTCTTTCGAGGACCTCTTTGACCACTCTCTTTAATTCCTCAATTTGAATTGATTTGCTTAAAAATTCAAATGCACCCAGGAGTTTTGCTTTATTTACATTTTCTTTGCCAGTATATGCTGTTATTACAACTACTTTAAGATCGGGTCGATTCTGTTCAATATAATCCAAAAATTCCATACCACTCATCTTTGGCATCTTTAAGTCTGTCAGTATTAGATCGAAATCTTCTTTTTCTATGGCAGACAAAGCACTCCTACCGTCTGATGCAGTTTTAACTTTATACCCTTCATCTTCAAGAATATCTTGTAATACAGCCCTCATTCCCACATCGTCATCAATTAGCAGGATACGCTTGGCGGCCATCATTTACCTCCTATACTAATAAAAATTGACCCGGATCTATACCAAAATTTCAGGAAAATATAATAATGTAAAACTACTCTCTTTTTATCCGGCTCTAAAGATATGTGAAATTATATCAAATTTTATTAAACAGAACTCGTTATTATAATGACTTAAAAAATTTATAATGTCAAGGTTTGAGAGAAATGTTTTTAATTGTAATTATCTTTTTTTTCTTTTTTTGGCACGCCGTCTCGATTCGGTATAATTTACAGAAGAGATTTTTTCCACTCCGGAAATCCTTTTTATCTCATCCCTTATCTTAGCAGCCTCTTCAAACCTCAGTTCTTTTGCATACTTCTCCATTTTCACTCTCAAATACTCCAGGTATTCCTCTTGCGATTTTCCTTCTTTCTGATATTGGATACCTTCCTCCCTTATCAGATTCGGGGTAAAGTAGTCTGCATCATAAACAGACTGTAATAAACTGCCAATGGATTTCTGGATAGATTCAGGGGTAATATTATGCTCTTTATTAAAGGCAAACTGTATCAAACGGCGTCTTTTTGTTTCTTCAATGGCCTTTTTCATTGAAGGAGTTATCCTGTCGGCATACATAATAACCTCGCCGTTAACATTTCTGGCGGCTCTCCCGGCAGTTTGTATCAAAGATGTCGTTGACCGTAAAAACCCTTCCTTATCTGCATCCATTATGGCTACCAGAGATACCTCGGGAAGATCGAGGCCCTCCCTGAGCAGATTTATCCCTATCAGGCAATCAAATTGTCCGAGGCGCAAATCCCTCAAAATTTCTGTCCTTTCAATGGTATCGATCTCCGAGTGAAGATAGCGGACCCTGAGGTCAAGATTTTGGTAGTATTCTGTTAAATCTTCTGCCATTCTTTTAGTTAAAGTAGTTACCAGAACCCTTTCATTTCTCTCAACCCTGGCCTTTATCTCTGATAAAAGGTCTTCGACCTGATTTGAGGCTGGCCGGACAATGATTTCAGGGTCCATAAGACCTGTGGGTCTGATGATTTGCTCAACAACCCTTCCTTCTGCTATTCTTAATTCATAAGATGAGGGAGTAGCGGACACATAAACAACTTGATAAATCTTTGATCCAAATTCCTCAAAACTTAGAGGTCTGTTATCATAGGCAGAGGGGAGTCTGAATCCGAACTCCACCAGGCTCTTCTTTCTGGATCTGTCCCCCTCCAGCATCCCTCGTATCTGCGGAATAGTAACATGACTTTCATCGATTATTATCAGTTTATCAGGCGGGTAATAATCAATGAGGGTATGAGGAGGATCACCGGGTTTCCTCCCATCGAGATGACGGGAATAATTCTCTATACCGTGACAATAGCCAATCTCCTGAATCATTTCCAAATCATATAAGGTTCTCTGCTCCAAGCGCTGAGCCTCCAGGAATCTTCCATCCCCATTCAATACCAAAAGCCTTTGCTTCAGCTCTTCCCGAATCCCCTGTATGGCAATCTCCATCTTATCCTCGGGGAGAACATAATGGCTGTTCGGATAAATGGAAATCCGCTCCAAAGCCTGCTTCTTTTTTCCAACCAGGGGATCAAATGAACAGATATCCTCTATCTCATTCCCGAAAAGGCTTATCCTGATGGCATTAAATTCATATGCGGGGAAAACCTCCACTATATCCCCTCTCACACGAAAGTTCCCGCATTTAAATTCTACATCATTCCTCTCATATTGCATTTTCACAAGCTCTTCAAGGATCTTCCGCCTGTCGATAATCTGTTTTCTCTCGATCGGAAAACTCATATTCTGGTATTCTTCAGGAGACCCAAGGCTATAAATACATGAGACACTTGCTACAACAATCACATCCCGGCGATCCAGAAGAGAATGCGTGGCAGAATGCCTCATTCTGTCTATATCTTCATTAATAGAGGAATCCTTTTCTATATATGTATCCGTTTGCGGGATATAAGCCTCGGGCTGATAATAATCATAATAGCTGACAAAATAT
>JBLIRS010000215.1:0-6336 GCA_049472415.1 bacterium
ACCCGTGCGACCCGGTCCTATGGGTTTTCTTACAATCAACATTGAAAACTGGAGTGATAATGACGACGACTGCTATGGTTATGACTGTTATGAGTATAAATGGGGCACAGCGACCATCGAGCTGACCAGCTTCGAAATTTCAGGCAGCCTTGGCAGCGCATGTGCAGAGGGCAAAGGGACCTTGATCTGGGAGCAGCCATACTATTACCCGTACCCATATACTCCGTATCCAAATGATCCTTACGCACCGTATCCGTATCCAACTGATCCTAACCAGCCAACAATATTACCACCGTATCCGCCGTATCCGTATCCGTATCCTCCACCAACCGAGGAAGTCACTATCAAAATAACATGGACCGGTGAAGACGAGATAACCAGCGGTCATAATAATATGCGATCATCATATGGTGATATGCGCATGCATATGCATACATCAGGCACCTTTCGTTATGCTACTGCCACAGGTTTAATAAAAGGTGAGACATTTGAAGTTGAGGTGAAACCACCACCGCCTCCAGAACCGTATCCTGTTCCTTATCCTTATCAGCCTCCTTATTATCCGGCTCCTTACCCTTATTCTTATGCCGCTATTGGGAGGTCCAGGACCGGATATGTAAGCATATATAAACCTTAAGTCATGTTTTCTCTTGCGCTGTCCCCGCCCTTTCAAGAGCGGGGACAGCAAAACACACTATAGGCTTTATAGAATTTTAAATCATTGCTATAGGTAAACAATCAGCCCTCTGTGCCTTCTATGGTTAAAAAATATTACCACAGAGGGCACAGAGATCCTGGAGTATTGTAAATAAAAGACATGCCTGAATTCACTGGAATTCAGAAACTGGAAGCTGGCATCGCGTTTCCATTTAACACAAAATTAAATCGGTAAGACTTGACTCATTTGTTAAGTTTTTTGGTCCATAAAGGGATACTAGTTTGGAGCAGGTTTACTTTTAGCCGCCTTCATGAAAATCAGGTAAGCCTCTCCATTTTTAATATTGAACTTAGTCCCCGAAGGTCTCCCGAAGCAATAGGAAGTTGTTTCATAGATACCCATTTCACTGTTAAATCTGGTGATACTGGCTATCTCGTCTGAAAACCCTAGATATGAAAGCAGGTTGTATGAAGTATATCCTCCGGGTATGTACGGGATGGATATGATGTTAAAGCCTGTTTTACATGAAATGCCAGGATCTGTTATTATTCCGGCAAAGGAAACCTGTTTTGCATTTTTCATGTTGACAACGTATCCCTCCCCGCCTAAAATATTAAACTTATTTCCGCAGATGGCTCCGTTTGGGTCATAGGCTGTAATCTCATAGCTTCTTGAATCAGGATCGTATTTTTGAATATTGGCAACATAATCGTCCTCTCCCAGTGCCTCAATCAAATCGTATGATGTATACCCTTGTATTACTTTCACAGGATGGCCAAAGATATTTAATCCTCCGGATAAAAAGATCTCTATCCCGGTTATGGTGAAGGCGTTGTTGAGTATTGTCTGTCCACTGTCAGGATTTGTTATATATATGCTGTAAGTATCAATATTAAGGCCGGCAGGTATAGTTGCTTTAATAGTTCCCGAATCCATGAAAATTACACTTGTAAGATTTTTAAGGATTTCGATAACCTGAATCCCTGTAGATTTGTCAGCCAAAAAAGCATATTCGCCCTGGAGATAAACCCCGCTGGCAGAGCCGGGTGTATCGCATGAGTAAGCTAAAGATGGATGTAAAGGATCACTAATATCTATTATTTGAAGCCCTGATAAACCGTCGGCGACATATGCATATGAACCCTGGACATGGACCTTGCTGGCAGAGCCTGATGTGTCATATACGCCAAGTTTGGATGGATGTGCAGGGTTGCTTATATCCAATATAATAAGTCCCTTAGCCCCATCAGCAATATAGGCATATGAACCCCGGACATAGATACCATTTGCAGAGCCTGGTGTGGCGAATTTGCCGGCAAGGGACAGTTTTGCAGGATTGCTTATATTTATTACTTGAAGACCTGATAGACCATCGGCGACATAAGCATATGAACCCTGGACATAGACGTCCATAGCGGTGCCTGTGGTATTGTATGAGCCAACAATGGATGTATTTGGAGGGTTGCTTATATTTATTACCTGGAGGCCTTCAGATCCATCAGCGATAAAAGCATATGAGCCCTGGACATAGACTCCGTAGGCGGTCCCCGGAGTGTCACGAGAGTAAGCAAAAGACAGGTTTGCAGGATTGCTTATGTTTATTACCTGGAGACCCTTAGAGCCATAAGCCATATAAGCATAAGTTCCCAGGGCATAAACATCACTGGCATTGAAAGCGCCGCCTTGTATATAATATCCGTCAATAAGGGATGGGTTTGCAGGATTGCTTATATCTATTGCCTGAAGCCCTGATAATCCATCGGCCACGTAAGCATATGAGTCTTGGATATAAATATCATTGGCAGAGTATGGCGTATCACATTTGCCTATTATGGATATCCCGCCTCCAAAGAGAGATACTTTTGGAGTAGGTTGGAACCCCGCTCCATTGATTGTGATCTGAGTTGATGAAGCAGTGCATCCCTTGATGGGAGCAACTGAGTAAATTTCCGGGGGTGTTGCTTCTAAAAAGGGTAAGGAACTGAAACAGAAGAGACTGGAAAGTATTAAGATCAGACATACCAGGAAAAAATTTTTTTTAGGCATTTTATACTTCTTTCTTATTTATTCTTTTATTTTTTAATGAGATTCAGTATCTTACAATTTCCAATTAAAATATGAAGACATATCTTCTGCCGGCTTTGCTCACCACCTTTCGTATTCTATGTACTGCTTTAAATTTGCCCTATATTAAAATATAACAGGTAAAATTATATTTGGCAATAGTAAAGGCTTGAATATTTTTATGGGGCTTTCTACTATAAGATGAAGGGATATCTTTTTACAAAAGGATATCCCCTCATCCCTTTCAAACTACAAAAATATTACGAATCCTATATTGGGATTAAGAGATAATTATCCGTTCGGTCAAAAAAGGTCGTATCACTGAAGCTCTAAAATATTAATATCCTCACCCAAATAATCCAGGTGATTGATTATGATCTTGTCCATGGCTACCGAGTATACATAGTCATCCATAAATATGCTTCTCTGTACAACCGAATCTGAATCCGTCCACCAGTTCGCACACATACTCCGCCAATTTTCATAGCTTGGTTCCATATGTGAAACCCTGCCGCGTTCTGAAAAACCATCATTCAGGGAGACGTCATATACCATCAGTCCGCTGAAGGTCATATCCGTCCCGTATGATCCTCCTGACCCACCTTCGCATATAGTCATTGGTATCGCAAGAAGGTTTTTAGGCGGGAAATAGTTGAAAGCCAGATGATTTGTAGCTGCCTCGGAGGTGCTGCCCCGTGTACCGATTACCTCCTTGTGCATCAGTTTCAGATCCGCCATGTCCGATACATCGAAGAGCTGAAGCATTATGCCCTGAAACCAGGCAAAGTCCCCCTGATCGTCAGAGTCATAGCCAATTGAAAGAAGGTGATCATCGTCCAAAAGGTGTATATAGGTTGAATAGCCTGGGATTTTAAGCTCCCCTGCAATCATGGGTTTTTTGGGATCGCTTAAATCAAGGCCAAACAGAGGGTCGGTCTTCTTAAAGGTCACAATAAAACCCTTAGCGCCATTAAACCGGACCGATCTTATATCTTCTTTGGGTGCGATATCATCAATCTCGCCGACGACCTTCAATCCGTCAGGTTTTTCCTCCAGTATGCTTAGTGTGCTGTGCACATACGGACTTGGCACATGCCAGGTTGTCGTGGCAATCCGAAGATGCCCCTCATATTCATCCATTGAAAACTGGTTCAACACCTTTCCCTTGACCACTCCGCTGCCTGCATATTCAACACCGGGAGGGTCGCTTTGAAGCCGGAATTTGTGCACCGTGCTGGCTTCCTGAATACCCGAAGATTTGTCGAAAAACCATTTTTGGTCTGATTCGTACTTCTGTATGGAGGATATATAGAGGGCATCCGATGAGGCATAAACAGCCCCCGGATATGCAAATATCGTTTGTTGACTTAATTCCTCTAAACTGTCGATATCCATTGAAACAATGGTCAGGAAAGATTTATTGTCCGGCTTGTCTGTGTCATAGAAGGAAGTGCAATCGTAAAAAAGATTATCATCAGTGATAGTGCCGCCGGGACCATAAATGATGTCCCTGATGCTTGGCAGCCAATCAGAAATTGTTGAATCTTCGATGATTTTTTGGTTCTTTTCTTTTAGCTCTTCGAATGCGGCCAGCAGTTCCTCCATTGTCGGCGGTTCATTATAAAGTTCATAAAAATCCTTATCCCATGGCGGCAACTCGCACCAATCGTATATTTCAGTCCGATATTCAAGATAAGGTGCAAAATAGGCCGGAGAAAAAACCACTGTGTACACGGCGGACCCCACGCGGCGTGAATTGATGTATGAACCCCCAAATCTGATCTCTCTCACAAGCTTAGGATTCAAACGGTCGGATATATCAAAGACCGTTATTTTAAGTTTTCGGTTATCCCCGGTAAAATCGCAGTTATAACCGTATGTGCACTCACTATCGCTTCCAAAGGAATAGTCTCTGTCATCTAAATAATCAAGGCTTGAAAAGATCAAGGCCCGGTCATTGGCAACAAAAAGCTTCCTGGGAATGCCTTCGATCTTCATTCTGCTGATTATATTGGCATTTTGCGGCGGCCAGGCATCGATAATCAGGAACCTGTCATCCGTTAAAATATAGATATATGACCCGTCATTCTTAATAAAATCGGCCTCATCCACCCCCGCTACCTGTAAATTTGTTGTGGAATAATCATCGGCGCTCTCTGACCATGGATATAAATCCATATTCAATCCATAAGGAAGAGGAGGACATAAAATTAATCCATTTGTCCCGTAGAAATATGGAACAAGAGAAGAATCGGAATTGGAAAGAGCAGTCCGGGAATAATCTTTATTATCATTACAACAACCCCCGCATTCAATCACAGTTTTAATATATGAGTCAATCTCTTCCTCCATTTTATTGATTGCCTCTTCCTTTAATTTCGCAAGCAGATCTCCGCAATTAGTTACAGGTTTAAGTTTCGCAAGATAGCTTCCGCCGGGTAAAGACCGAGTAAAATTATCTTCTGTATTTTCCTGACCTTCCCTGTTGTTTTGTACTTGAGAATCATTATCCTTATTCTGTTCTGGGGCAAGAAATAATAGATTGAATCTTTGCAAATCCTGAACCGAACCATTTAGATTGTAGAGATTATTTACAGGGTTTGCTGTAAAGGCATTACTGTTGAAAGAGAAATTACCTGTGTTGTAAAACTGAACTGTATTAAAGCTATATGATCTGCCGGGAATCGACAGGTCAAAATGATTATATAAATTGTTGAATGAATTGATAACTAGTCTATTGGTTGTATTATGCAGGCCGAATGAGTTGTTAAGATTAAAAAATCCGTTGTTTTGACTTAAACCATTCCAGTTATAGTTTGTGTTAAAATTTAAAAGACTTTTTGTTGAATTGAAGTTGTTCAATCCATAACTGTTTATGCGGAAATTATCAAACTGGTTCGATAGAGCAGGAAATGAGTTGAATTGAAAACTTGTGAAATACGGATTTGATTCTGTCTGAAATAAAGCAGCATCTGATTTAACCGGGCATAAAAAAAGGCAGCTTGTCGTTATGAAAACCGACAAGACCTTCAATAAAAAAACATAATCATCTTTTTTGAATCCATCCTTTATATGATTCACTTTAATCCCTCCCCGTATCCTTGGATTACCGATTATTTTTAAAATCAGGAAATAAATAAATATTTAATCCTTTTATCTCATAGGTATCTCTCCTTTCACCGGTTTTAACAGAAAATCCCGCCTTGGTATTTTGATTCTTTAATATTAATTTGGTATTAATGGTTGGTTTATGTAATATTATGCAAAAAATTATATTAATATTGGCTGCATTAAATTATGACGATGACATTAACCTTTAGTTACGATAATAGTCAACTTCATCGGAATACCCATTTTAAAAGGCGAAGACTATATAAAGGGGGGTATTGAGATTGAACTAAAGAATGCATGTGCGATCCCTTATCTTTTTACTGCTTCTCCCTTTTGGAGTCCTAATGGTGCGTTGATTGGAATCATAGAAAATTTTAGGTGCTTGAGCAATATTGAAAATGGAGAAGATGTCATTCAAAAGCAGATGCATATAAAGGAGAAGGTTTTTGATATTTCAATTAATATTGATAATTTTAGTAAATCAAACCTGACACAGATTCAAA
>JBLIRS010000216.1:0-6333 GCA_049472415.1 bacterium
GCCGGGCCGGGTCTTGGGATAATAGACCGAGAAGGTTTTCGAACGGGTATGGATATCGAGAAGTTCGGCGGAGTCGAATTCAGGGGCGGTGGATGTGAACAAGAGATCACCCACATCAGCAATTCGCTCTCCATCCTTGATGCCCATAGCTGAGGTATTCACATTTATGGCACTTTTTAGGGCTTTGTTTCTGTATACACAGGCCAGGGCACAGATTACCTCTGGATCATCGGGATTCTTTTTATAGGCCTCTTTGGCCAGTTTCTCTGCTTCGTCCAGTTTCTTGGCAAGGATCAGTTTATCGATCTTCTTATGAAATCCCTTTTCTTCAGCGGCAAAGATTACACTGCTGGTAAAGAAATGAATAGCAATAAAGAAAATGAATAAAACGATTTGTTTTTTCTTGGTCATATATCATCTCTCCATCTGTCTGTTTTTTTGTGACTATTTCATAAGGTCTCTATTTTACAAACCCAATAAACATTATTGCCTATAAATAATCAGTAATAACAAAAAATACTTTTTTTACAGTAAGTTAATCCGGTAAGACCCCATTCCTCAAAAGATTATATCATTTGTCACAAGAGTGCGGTAGAGTATTTTTTGTTTTTGCCTGAGTCCCTTTGGGTTGTTATCGTGCTGACTGGGTTTAAAAGAAAGATAATTGTATCTATTTGCAGCCCTTTGTGCTATCCTGAAAATAAATCAACTCTATTTGCTTTCCGGCCAAAAAAGACAGCTTACATTTAACCCTCCCGGAAGTTTTTATACCTTACTATTCAATTTGGTCATTTTATTCTCTTCTCTCTGGTTGATTGGTTGGTTCCAAATATTTTTAGCGATCATTCCCGGCATTTTATAGAAAAATATCATATTATAGAAATGAGAAAAAAGATGAATGTGCTCCATATAGCAACGCTTAACCGGCCCATAAGGCAGGATTTGAGTTACGGTCCTATTGAAACGGTTATTTATAACATCGATAAGGGACTACATAAGTTAGGGCACCGTTCAATTGTCGCCTGTTCAGGTGATTCCTGTGTTATTGGAGAACAGTTCACAACCATTGAAAAAAGTTTCAGTGAATACTGGAGTAAAAATACACGCCTGCAACGTAAAAATATGCGCCAGCATCTTCTTATGTCCCTTCAAAGGGCAAAAGGAGGAGATATTGACATTATCCACATGCATGATGCCATCATGGTTGAATATATTTTTAAGGGAGTTTTTAAAAGTCCTGTCCCCATTGTAATGACTCTTCATGTACCTGCCGAAGACAAAGGACAGTTTAAGCGGTGGAGCAACTCGCTCATTTCCTCTTCGTGCGTGTATTTTGTTCCGATCAGTGAATATCAAAGAAAGCAGCATTATGGATTAATCAACTCGCAGAAGGTTATTCATCATGGCATTGATGTGGAAGATTATCCGTTTAAAAGCAATCTCGGTAGACAAGACTATTTGTTTTCGATCGGAAGAATTACACAGGATAAAGGGCAGGATAAAGCCATCGAGATTGCTAAGAAAACCGGTTCCCGGCTTATTATCGCCGGCAATGTCCAGAACAAAGCAAAAGACAGGTCATTTTTTAAGAAATTAAAAAAATCGATCGATCTTGTAGTTGACGCAGACGAATCTTGCCCGGATAGCGATTATTATGAAAGATTTTTAAAACCAATTCTTGATTCAAATAAGCAGATTATCTATCTCGGAGAAGTTAACAGTATTCAGAAAAAGCTGTTATACAGTCACGCGCGGGCTACTCTCTTTCCTATTCAATGGGGCGAACCCTTCGGGCTTGTCTTGATTGAATCTATGGCCTGCGGCACGCCGGTCCTGGCCTTTAATAAAGGCTCGGTTCCCGAAATTGTCATTCACGGAAAAACAGGCTTTGTTATGGATTCAATCGATGATATGCCTGAAGCTGTCGAAGCTATCAATAATATCAATCCCAATGACTGTCGCAATCATATTAAAGATAATTTCTCAATCGCCAGTATGGCTGGAAAATATTCAAGGCTGTATCAGTGCATTGTGGATGAAAGGAGTTTATGCCTAAAGACATCCCTGTAAGTAATGGATCTTTCCTCTTGAATTTTGATTCGGATTATCAGATCCGTGACGTTTATTTCCCTTTTATCGGTCAGGAAAATCATTCAAGCGGCCATCCTTTCCGCTTCGGTGTATGGGCGGATGGACAATATTCGTGGATGGGATTGGAATGGAAAAAAGATTTAAGATATTATGATGATTGTCTTGTGACTGATGTCTTCCTAAAGAATGAAACCTTGAATCTGGAACTCAGATGCTCGGATGTGGTAGATTTGGATTTGAATGTCTACATTAAAAAAATCGAGGTAACTAATTTAGAAAGTAAGACCCGTCGGGTCAGGCTTTTTTTTAGTCATGATTTTAATCTCTACGGGAATGATATCGGAGGCACAGCTTATTTTGATCCGCGAAGCTGTTCAATTATTCACTATAAGATACATCGGTACTTTTTGATCAGCTGCTGGGCACATGACCAATGGGGTGTTAAATATTTTACCTGCGGGAAAAGAGGGCCTCTGGAGAGCCTGAGTACCGGTAAAGAGGCGGAAAGCGGAGAGCTTGCCGGTAATCCGTCTGCGTGGGGTTCTCCTCATTCCACCATTGGAATATGGCTGGAATTACCTGCTAATGGAAAGACAACCGCTTATTACTGGATGGCAGCGGGCATGACCTATGCCGAAGTAGCAAAGCTTAATCTGGAAGTTCACAAAAAAACGCCGGAAGAACTCCTCAGACGCTCGTTGAAATACTGGAAAACATGGGTACATAAAGATTCTCTGCAGCTCCAAGACCTGCCCAAATTCGTGATGGACATTTTTAAACGAAGCCTGCTTATATTGAGAACGCAAATTGACAACCACGGAGCTATTATTGCCGCCAATGATTCTGATATTGTGCGTTTTGGAAAAGATACCTATTCATATATGTGGGGACGGGATGGAGCTTTTGTTGCCGCTGCTTTGGCAAAGGCCGGGTACTCACATGTGTGCATTAAATATTTTGATTTTTGTGCCCGCGTATTATCTGACGAAGGCTATTTATTCCAGCATTATAATCCGGACGGGTCCCTTGCCAGTAACTGGCATGCCTGGTTAGTGGATGGTAAAGAGGTTCTTCCCATCCAGGAAGATTCAACCGCTTTGACTCTTTGGGCGCTTTGGATACACTACCAGAGTTTGAATGATGTAGAATTTATCAGACCGCTCTACAGTACGCTTATTAAGAAAATTGCTGATTTTTTAGTCAGTTTCCGGGACCCACAAACGCTGTTGCCTTTACCTTCCTATGATCTTTGGGAAGAACGCTATGCCCTTCACGCGTATACGGTTGCATCCGTGATAGCCGGCCTAAGAGCCGCTGCAAATTTTGCAAAACTATTTCAGGATAACTCCCTGGCTGATAAATATGACTCCGTGGCTGATGAAATGACAGAGGGGATTAGTAAACACCTATACCATGACGGGTTAAAGAGATTTGCCCGTTCGGGCTCCAGGATAGATGAGGGGTATAAACTGGATGAAGTCATTGATGTAAGTTTGTTAAGCTTGGCAACCCTTGGAGTCTTTGATTCCAATGATCAGCGAATGATTGAAACAGCCAAAGCTGTACGGGAGCAGCTGTGGCTTAAAACATCTGTTGAAGGTTGCGCCAGATATCAGGGAGATGTATATCAGCTTGCTGAGGATAGCCCAAAAGGAATTCCCGGAAATCCATGGTTTATTTCAACACTCTGGCTGGCAGAATATTTTATCGATCAGGCGAAGGATAAACAGCAGTTACAAGCAGCCCTTCCTTATATTGAATGGTGCGGGAAAAATGCTCTTGCTTCCGGAGTGCTTGCCGAACAGGTACACCCTGTGAGCGGTTCACCTCTCTGTGTTTCGCCGCTGACATGGAGTCATTCCGCTTTTGTTTGGACTGTTCTGCGATATACTGAAAAGAACAAGACACTTGATAAATAATACCTACCCGAAGTCCTTAGGTAAGTTGTTACTTGAGACTTGTGCCTTCAATCATCCATTATCAATTCTCAATTAACAATTATCAATTGTCAATTCACTTCACCCTTTACCGTCAAACGATACGGGCTTCGTTATCTACAAACGTTTAACGTTTTTAACTTTTGCCTAATCCCTGCTCCCTAACACCTGCCTTTATTCATTTATCTTCTTGATTTCGAAATATATTTTTGCTATTGTCATTGCTCAAGAGGGCAAGGGTGAGGGGCCATTTTCAATTCTCCATTATCAATTCCCTAGAGCCTCTTAGAATCGTAGTCAATAGTAAAGGTTTGACCCTCAGATATAGATACAGATATACTAAAAACTATTAGCGAGGTGTCCTGTGAATAATCCTAATAATAAATATCGAGATGTAAAGTTTGATCCTTTGCATACTATTTTCGATTTTCTGGTTAAAGAAAAATGGTCAAAAGAGGAAAGAGAGGATATTGATACTGCTATAAAAGATATGGAAGCATTTCAAAATGAAGATAAAAAAACAAGAGAAACAAAAAATAGATTGATGAATAGCTATTGGCGGTTAATTTTTCTGGTTATCCAAAGAGCTCTTGAAAAGGAAGATATGGAAAGGCTCTATTTTAATGAATACGATGCCCTCCTTATAAATTTTGGAATATTCAGCCACCGTCTGTTATCCTCAAGCAATAATATGGTTAAGAATTTTCTGACTGAATTAAAATCACCCTTTGAATCCGAGGAATTAAAAACCTATTATTTAACCGAATGGCTACAGGTTCTTTATAAAAATAAACTCGGAATAAAATATAGGGAACAATTACAAAAACAACAGGAGGGTTTTGGGGAAGAGTTTAATAACAAGATTAAAGAATTGGAATATATGATGAATGAGCGGGAAAACATCTTGAATTATCTCCATAATCAAGAATTAAATAATATCCTGCAGCGGATTGATAAGCTTGCTCAATCCCAGGCCGAACTTAAAACCAAAATGCAATCGGGTGAATATACAACCCCTGAACAAAAAAAAATGAATGCTCTGGCTATTGAAGCATTATGGGCTTTAAAAGATGAACGGGATAAATTTATAGATGAAATCGAGGATTTTAATCTAAAAAAGCACCTTAGAGAAATTAACATGAAGATCGAGCACCACTTTATAGACAGTATTGAAGTAAGACATAAACGGAATAAATTAGATGAAAAAATAAATAAATATGATGGAGATATGTCTGAAATCTCTTATGAAAAACGAAAGCTATTTTTAGAAGACGAAGCTAAAAGGATTAGAATGTATTGCCAGGTTTGTGCTAGACGGGCCAAAGCTGATCTTTTCCCTATCTTGATTGACGAGACAATGTTTAATTTTAAGATGAAAGTGTTTCAGGTTATTAATAATATAGAAAGGTCCGATCCCAAGATTTTCAAAAATGTAATTGTTAGAAGACAGGGTAGGCCTGGCATGCTTGTAATTCCGGGCAAAGGCTATGGTGTTTACGACTGGGAACATAATCTTCTTGTCATCCCTTTAATTTCTCCTAAATCGCCGGTTGAATCGATTGTCCACGCCCTTGTTGAATATCGATGGGATGTTGATGAGGCTGGGGATTTAAAGGGCAGCTATGAAAAACTTAATAAAAATAAAAACTTATTCACCTCACAGATTAGAGATAATTTTTTTAAAGATTATATCTTATGGATTACCCGCGAGTGCCAAGGGTATAAAATATTAGATAAGGATGTGCGGGAATGGTTTCAATGGAAAATCGCCCCGAGTAAAGAAGATGAAATATCAGAATCACAGGCCAAAACAAATTAGGAAGTAGAAGATTAATTAGAAAATGAAGAATACAACAGCGAAGAATTTTACAGATCTAAATACCTGGCAAATGGCTCATGAATTTATACTCAGTGAATTAACAAAACATCTTGATGATATAAGCAAATTATTAGGAGGATACATCGCAGCTATTAAAAAGAACAGGTAGTTTGGTTTTTAGCAGTTTACCTTCTACCTTCCATATTCTGTATTCCACCTCCCATTCTCCTACATTCTGTTTTTAAGTCTTCTCATTTAACATTCGAAGTTGGACGTTCGGTGTTCGTCTTTATCAATTGCCTTCTGCCTTGATTTTTTCCTCGTCACCCTTTACCGTAAACCGATACGGGCATCGTCACCCACAAACGTTGAACTTTTTCCCCTGACACCTAATCCCTTATGTCTAATTGTCAATTACCAATTATCAATTGACCATTGCTTTTAACCTGTAACCTGCGACTTGTGACCTGTGACCTGTGACTTGGT
>JBLIRS010000217.1:0-6327 GCA_049472415.1 bacterium
GCTTTTCTCCGGCCCCGAACCTGTAGTTGATCCCCAGAGACAGGCTGTTCACGAGGGTGCGTTTGTCTTCCTCGAACTCGACGATGGTCTGTTCCGCGAGCACCAGGGACAGCCAGGGATTGAGCCTGTAGTAAAGGTCGTTACGGAATCTCAGAGATTTTACTAGTTCTTCAAGTCGTGTGTTGGTAGCTGCAATCACCCGGATATTGACGTTTATTTCCTTTGATCCTCCTACCCGCCTAAGATTCCTCGTTTCCAGCACCCGAAGTAGTTTGGCCTGAGCTGAGGGGGAAAGGTCCGCAATTTCGTCCAGAAAGAGTGTACCACCATCAGCCAGTTCAAAATAGCCTGCCCTGTCTATAGTGGCGCCAGTAAATGCCCCTTTTGTATGGCCGAATAGCTCACTCTCGACAAGCGTATCAGGCAGAGCCGGGCAATTTACGGCAATAAATGGCCTTTCGTCTCCTCTATCCCTAAAATGAATTTCACGGGCTACAATCTCTTTTCCGGTGCCTGTTTCCCCTGAGATAAGGACTGTTTCACATCCAGCCTCCACTGACAAGTGAATCTGCCTGCGTACTTCATTCATTGCCTTACTGTTTCCCACAAGACATCGATTCCTGAGACGAATATCCTCTGATGTTTGAATCCCCCTGATGGTTTCATTAAGGTGGCGTTGTCTTTGACGAAGGTGCCTGATACGAGTAGACTTTTCAAGTACGGCATCCAGTTCAAGCAGTTTGATCGGTTTGGTCAGGAAATCTGCCGCGCCCAATCTTAAAGCCTGAATAACCAGTTCCATATTCCCGTGACCGGTTATAATAACCGAAGACAATTCAGGTCTGATTTCCCCGATTTTTGATAAAATGGTTAATCCATCCATCTCGGGCATTTTCATATCAATAAGGGCAAGGTCATAATCCTTTCCCTCTATCAGTTTTAAAGCCATGGACCCTTCACGGGCATTGTTGACTTCATGCCCTGAATCCTGTAGATAAGGGCTCAGGGTCTGATGGACGATTTCTTCATCGTCGACGAGAAGAATTTTCAAAGAATGTTCATTAATCATTTTGTTTCTCACTAATTTTGATTCATTGTCGGCAGGGCTATGGTTACAGTTGTGCCGGAACCAGGGTTCGATCTAATGCTGATCTTGCCGTGCAGACCTTCAATGATCGATTTTGATATGGCAAGCCCAAGCCCTGTCCCTTTATCCGGATCCTTAGTTGTAAAAAACGGTGTAAATATCTTTGATTTTATTTCCTTTGGAATGCCAGGACCATTATCGATCACTTCTATCTTTACAGAACCTTTTGAGCCGTTTACCCCCATACAAGTTCGCACTACGATCTGCGGAAACTCTTTTGTATGGTCACCGTTTATCTGTGCCGTTACTGCGTCTCTGGCATTGTTTATAAGGTTCAGAAGCACCTCTTCCAAAGAGAAGGGATTGGCAAGCACAGTTGGCAGGTTATCTGTAAGCTCACATTTCAGGACTAGTCCTCTATAATGTAATTGCGCGTCGATGAGGTCCATGCTTGATTTGATTACATCATTAACCTGTACAGGGATGAGCTCGGAATTGTCAGCCCCTCTTGCAAACATCCTGGTATGCTCTATTACATGAGTCATTCTTTCGGTTTGATCAATGATCAATTGGATCTTTCTAAGGATCTTTTCCTCAGAGATATTCCAGCCCCTTTTGAGACCTATGAGAATATGCTCTGCCAGTCCGCGGACTCCCAGAAGGGGCTGATTTAGCTCATGAGCTATACCTGTTGCCATTTCACCCAAAGAGCGCAGACGGTCCGATAGAATGGCCTTGGCCCTCTGGTCCTCCAGGAGACGTTCTGCCTCCTGCCTCGCTTTTTCCATCCTGATGCGCTCTGTGATATCAATGCCAAGTTCCAAAACCATGGGTGAACCGTCTATGTCTGTGAACAGTGTATCGTACATCTCATAGGTCCTGCCATCCGAAGCTGTCAATTCCCATCTCTGTGCCTTTTTCTTGGTCAGAACACTTGATATCCTGCATTTTGCACAATGTTTTTTGTTTCCGTAAAGTATTCTATAGCATTGTCTTCCTTTGGGATCACCAAAGAGCCTTCGGAATCTGCGGTTTGCAAAGGGGATTGTATTGTCAGGTGATTGAAGGTATACAAGGGCCGGAAGTACATCAAGCACGGAAAAAAGCCTCTGTCTGTCCGCCTTTGCTATCTCGCTCTGGCGCAGTGCCTCTTCGGTCCTTTTTCGTTCTGTTATATCACGGAACGATTCAATGACCCCTACGATTTCACCTCTCTTTTTGAGAGGGGTTGCTATAAGCTCGACAGGGATCTTCCGTCCATCTCTGGTTTCCTTTATGGTTTCGACTTCAACCCATTCTTCACCCCTCATGATACGCTTAAGAGTGCATCTGTCTGTGTGACAAAGCTCACCATGGAATTGTTCATAACACTTTGACTCCATGTCTCCAGTAGCTGACATGCCGGTCAATTTTTTCATTTGCTTGTTGACCTGAAGCATATTGAAGTCTTTGTCTATAACACACATGCCATCACCGGAGCCATGAAGGATAGTAGAGGTACGTTCCTGGGTATCAACCAGTTCCCTTACCATTTCATTAAAGGAATCAGCCAGTTCGCCAATTTCATCCCTTGTCTCTATTCTTGCCCTCACTGTAAGGTCGCCACCTTTAATCTTTCTGGTGACACGTATCAAGTTGCCTATAGGTTTTGTTATGCTTATTATGAGAAAATAACTTACTATGATCCCTACCAGAACGGCTATCATGCCGAATATTATCAGTAAGGTCAGTACACGCGAGTGGATAGTATGTATCCTATCCATCGCCTTACGGGACAATTCTGTCAATACCATCCCTTCGTTTTTCAGGTCAGTCTCTAATCCCCTTGTAAAAGAATCCAACTCTTCCATAAAAAATCCGACCCTTGAATCTTTATCCGGAGTCTCCACATTGAAAATGTCCAGGACCTTCATTTTAAACATTGGCAATTTTTTTTCTATTATTAAAAGCTGGGTTTCAGCCTTTCCCAATACTTCCTCAAATTCACGGCCGTAATTCTTTTTCTGATCCACGATCAAACTCTTAAGCCTGCCTTTTTTATCAAGTATGTTTTCATAATCTTCCAGAAATGTCTCTTTTTCATCCTGTTTCCCCTGGATTAGATAATCATGCGGTCCCATTAGAGTCTGTTCAAATAAAATCCTCAATTCGTCAAAGCTGTCATGTATATTAACCGCTATTTCTGCCTCATCCTTTGAGATCTGCACCCTGTGTAATCCCAGTATTCCGGTTGTCAAACATCCTATAATCAATAAGATTAGTGCTATCGCGAAGATTATAATCTTTTTTTTCAGGGTTAAATTGATCATTTTTTGCTCAATCCTTTAAAATGTCCTCATCAAAGAAAAAATCAGACAGATATAATCCGCTCCACATTGATTTTGGTTCCCTATATCGCATGTCTGAACATAAGAAAAAAGATGAGCATACTGAATGAAGAACATAAAATGATAATAACCTTTTCATACAATTCAATTTCCAAGAATCTATTCAAAATTTTCTTTAACATCTTTCTTTCCCTCCTTTGAAATTTTTCTAACTAATCTTTTATCTTCTGATAAGTTTAAAAGCAACTGATGTGCCATTAAGGTATTCAGGTTTGATAGCTGATGAAAAACAGATAGTTAATAGAAATAGCGGGTCATAAAGACCGGAAACAGCTAATAGAAAGTTAGCAACTTTTACTAAAAAAAGCGCTAACAATAGAGTGAAAACATAATTTCTGCCTTTCGTTCTTTCCCGCAAAAATTACCGATATTAAAAAAGAAGCTTTATATCCGAACGGGCATATTTATCAATCTATTAAATAGGAAGTTTTCAAAATGGTAGTATTTTCTTTTCAGTCTAAAAGAGGACGGGGTTACTGGTTAGGTTGTGTTTTGAGCATAGTGTTCATGCTGGTACTTGTTGTGCCCGGAGCAAGAGCATTTCTGCCGGAATCTCAAAACAAGCCATTGACCCTTTCAGAAAGAAGCCTCCATCCAAATAATCCTAAAAGCAAATATGAAGGAGCCTCCAATGTCAGGTTAAAAGGGTTTCTGGATTATGATAAATCGGAATGGATGGGCCTTTGGAATTCATGGGGGACCATCCATCGCCTTTATGCACCCGGGCAGTACAAGACTAGCAGAATGAGAGGTAAAGTGACAACGGAGGAAGAGATTCGGTCTGCTGCCATTGATTGTGTTCATGAATATTCAGATTATTTCAAGGTACAGCCTGAGGACCTTATATTTGAGGGAATAATCTATAGGGGCGGGATCTTTTATTGTCGATTCAAACAGATATATAAAGGTATTGATGTATATGGAGGGGGAATTCAGATTCGTTTTGACGAAAACGGGAACCTCCTTTTGATAGGAGGGGACACCTTTCCTGGGATTACTGTTTCGCCGTATCCATCTATTTCTAAAAATGAAGCCGAAACTATCGCCCTGCAGGAATTAGGTGCTTTTGATGGGGGAAAGAAAGCGGGTAATACTGAGCTTTTTGTGCTTCCCATGCCCTTGGAAAATGAATTAGAATATATTCTGGCATGGCAGGTGCCGGTATTCTCAGATTCGACCGGAAAAAGCATGTTAGTTTTTGTGGATGCTGACAAAGGGGAGAGCATCCTTGCCTACCGCCTGGATCGGCCTGCAATAACAGGCAGGGTAGGGGGATTGATCCTGCCTGAATATTTTAATGATCCACTGCAATGGGTTCCCTTTACCAATCAGGACGTTTATTTGCTCAATCATGACGCGCCTGTTTATGAAAACAGTCTGGATACTGATCCGGGATGGAGGCGTGAAGGGATGTGGGAATTTGGAGATCCTGTCCCGCAGGATGTAAATCTTTTTGGGCATGCAGGGTGTCCGGACCCTGATAACGGATATACAGGTCAAAATGTATTCGGCTATAATCTTACAGGTGATTATACGAATCTAATGAGGCCAAAATATTTGATTACCAACACTATAAATTGCGCAAATAAAACAGGGTTGACCCTTACCTTCTGGCGCTGGCTTGGTGTTCAGAGGGAGTACTGGGAAACAGATGAAGGTAACAGAACGGATTATGATTCGGCAACTGTAGAGATATCAAATGACGGAGGTCTGACATGGACCGCCATTTGGGCCAATGGCACCAGCCAGATCGAAGACGGGGTTTATGATGGATTCCTGCACATATGGAAAGGGTGGAATCTTCAATTTTTTGATATCTCAGAATTGTCAGATGGAAAGGACATTGTCATTCGCTGGGGAATGGGGCCGACTGATGGATCAGGTTCATTTTGTGGTTGGAACCTGGATGATATCGGATTGTATGAGAGCCTCAGCGTCATTACCGATCCCAATGGATACTTCGAATTTCCCGAAACAGGGGGAGTATCGGATAACACCCTGATATCTTTGCTGAAAGGGGACCATGTTAATGTTATTAATGAAGATGGTTCTTCGGCGATCTATCGTATTGACGGCATAAGCTCCGATCCTAACTATCCAATAGCTGTAAATTGGGACACAAACCAGACATCTATTAAAGAGTTGGATGAATTAAATGCCTTTTATCATATGAATGTGCTTCTGAATTATATCAAACAAGTCGATCCATTATATAATGCGATGGATGACCAGGGGCCCATAAAGGTTATCGTGCGGTATGGCGATAATTATAAGAATGCGTTCTGGTCACCACAGCACATGATCTGTTTCGGAGAAGGGGATTCCCGCCCTGACGGATACAGAAATTTCGCGCTTTTCTCCGATATCATATTTCATGAATATACACATGCCATAACAGACAGTTTTTATTCATTTTTTATGCCTCCTCTTACATCCGTACGAAGAACAACAGATGGAGAGCAAACAGGCCCTGTTTTTGTGACCGAGTTTGATGCCATGCACGAAGCATTTTCCGATTACTGGGCATGTACCATAAATGATGATTCAATGGTAGGTGATGGTGATTTCTGGGTCGGGCACAAATATGTAAGAAATCTTGATAATGAATTTAAATATCCGGATGATTATGGGGATGATGCATACGCGAACAGCCTGATTCTTTCCGGTGCGATGTGGGAAGCCAGGGAATTATTGGGAAAAGATATCACAGACCCCCTTTTCCATTTAGCCCGTTACGGAGGGGCTACTACCTTTCAGGACTTTTTGATAGATGTATTATTGCAGGACGAGATTTCCTTTTTTGGAGATCATGTTGAGCTTTTAAAGAATATCTTCGGCCTTCGGGGAATAAGC
>JBLIRS010000218.1:0-6312 GCA_049472415.1 bacterium
CTTTATCATGTCTTAATGGGCGCCATCTCACCGCTGGATGGAATCGGCCCGGATGACTTAAGGATCAAAGATCTCCTGGAGAGGCTTAAGGACGGCCAGGTCAAAGAGGTTATCATCGCTACTGACCCAAATACGGAGGGAGAGGCTACGGCGACCTACCTTGCTCATTTGATAAAACCCCTTGGTGTTAAAATTTCCCGTATAGCCAGGGGCCTGCCGATGGGTATGGATATCGAATACGCAGACGAAGGGACCTTGTCAAAGGCGCTTGAAGGAAGGACAGAGATTTAACCTTAATGTCAAGCCCTGTTTAAATATACCTAAAAGAAAAGGATGTACTGGAGACAAAGGCATTAACATATTCAGGAAAGGAGCTCCGGATAATGGAAGGAATCACAGAAGTAAGATGGCATGGCCGGGGAGGCCAGGGAACAGTAACAGCGGCCAAAATCTTTGCAGAAACTGCAACCAGCGGAGGAAAGTATGTTCAGGCATTCCCCGAATATGGGCCGGAAAGGATGGGGGCGCCGTTGCGCGCATACAACCGTGTTTCGGAATCACCGCTTTATATGCACTGCCAGGTTATAAATCCGGATATCGTGGCTGTGGTGGACCCCGCCCTTGTAAAAACAGGAAATATAACAGAGGGCACCTCTGATGATACCATTTTTGTCATAAACACGCCCAATACACCCGCGGAGATCCGGAAGGAACTGGGACTCAATGGTGGCAAGGTCTTTACCATTGATGCCACAAAGATCTCTCTTGATGAGCTTGGCCGTCCAATCCCGAACACTCCCATGCTGGGCGCGCTTGCAAAGGTATCAGGGCTTATTTCACTTGATCATCTTGTAGATCAATTGAAGGCCAATTTTGGGAAGAAATTTTCACAGGATATAATTGATAAAAATCTCAAGGCAATAAACCGGGCTTACCAGGAGGTGACAGGAGAATGAGCAAGTCTAAACTAAAGGGCTGGAAAGAAATACCCATAGGTGGTCTCATTGTAGAGGCCGGAAATTCCGACACTTATGAAACAGGGTCCTGGCGGACATTCCGCCCGGTCTGGGACCCCGAAAAGTGTATTCATTGTCTTCAATGTTGGATCTTTTGCCCGGATTCGGCAATTCAGGTTGAAGACGGAAAGGTCAAAGGCATAGATCTTAAACATTGCAAGGGATGCGGGATCTGCGCGGCTGAATGTCCGGACAAGGTTAAGGCCATAGAGATGAAAGAAGAAGCAAGTTTTGAGAAATAGGAATAATTCTCAAGAATTTTTCATAAATTTATAATTGAATACTACAAAGAAAAATTCTTTATATTTTTAATATAATCCTATCTAGTTAAAGATCATCAGGAAAGGGGATGGAAATGCGAAAGAAAGTGGCAATGACGGGAAATATCGCAGTGGCTAATGCCATGAGGCAGATCAATCCTGATGTGTGCGCTGCGTACCCGATTACACCTTCCACAGAAATCATGCAACAGTTCGCCACCTTCAAATCAAATGGCAAGGTGGATACTGAATTGGTAACAGTAGAAAGCGAGCATAGCGCCATGAGCGCCTGCATAGGGGCATCAGTCGCAGGAGGCAGGGTCATGACCGCAACCTCCGCAAACGGCCTTGCCCTTATGTGGGAAATGCTCTATATAGCTGCGGGAAACAGGGCCCCGATAGTCATGACTGTAGTAAACAGGGCGCTCAGCGCACCCATAAATATCCATGGGGACCATAGCGATTCCATGGGAGCAAGGGATTCCGGATGGATACAGATCTATTGCGAAAATGCTCAGGAAACATATGACAGCCTTATCCAGGCCATAAGGATCGGGCAGGAAAAGGATGTCCGGCTTCCCGTCATGGTATGCATGGATGGCTTCATCATCAGCCACTCCATTGAAAATATAGAGCTGTTTGAAGACCAGGAAGTAAAGAATTTTATTGGTGATAATATTACACATTATCCCATATTGGACACAAAAAACCCTGTCACCTATGGGCCTCTTGACCTTCAGGATTATTACTCGGAACATAAAAGGCAACAGGACGAAGCAATGTTCCATGCAAGTGATGCAATACTTAAGATAGCTAAAGAGTTTGAAAAATTCTCAGGCAGAGGCTATGGATTCTTTGAAGCTCATCATATGGAGGATGCCGAGATAGGTGTCCTGAGCCTTGGCTCATCAGCAGGAACTGTGCGCACCGTGGTGGAAGAGTTAAGAAAAAAGGGGATAAAGGCAGGCATGGTGAAGCTACGGATATTTCGCCCGTTCCCTGCAAAAGAACTGGCAGAGATACTCTCTCCGCTTAAGGCGCTTGCCGTTCTGGACCGTTGCGACTCATTCGGCGCCCAGGGAGGGCCTGCATTCTCCGAGGTTCGTTCCTGCCTCTTTGATCATCCCCAGCGCCCCAATGTTTTAAACTATATCTACGGCCTGGGGGGCAGGGACCTCGGCCTTGAAAGGGTGGAAAAGGTATTTGATGACCTTTCAAGGCTTGCCAAAACAGGCAAAATCGAGAACCTTGTTGATTTTCTTACGGTCAGGGAATAGGAGGAATATAGGAAATGATCAAACTAAAAGAGATATCCGAGAAAAAGGACCTTCTGGCCGGAGGGCACAGACTTTGCGCTGGTTGCACAGCTTCCGTGGTAATGCGGCAAATCATGCTTGCTTCGGATGATGATATCATCGTAACTTCGGCCACAGGATGTCTGGAGGTTGCCACATCCATATATCCGTATACAGCATGGAGGGTCCCGTTCTTTCATAGCGCATTCGAAAACTCGGCTGCAACGGCGGCTGGTATAGAATCAATGTTTCAGTTCCTTAAGCGCATGGGGAAAATACCGCAAGACAGAAAAATCAATTTTATGGCCGTCGGAGGAGACGGAGGCACATATGACATCGGTCTCCAGGCCCTGTCCGGGGCGCTTGAGAGGGGACATGATTTCCTTTATGTATGTTATGACAACGGAGCTTACATGAACACGGGGATTCAACGTTCAAGCTCCACACCCCTGGGCGCTTCCACCACCACATGCCCTGCGGGCTCGTGCATTCCCGGGAAGCCGCAATACAGAAAGGACCTTACAGGCATTGTTGCTGCTCACAACATCCCCTATCTGGCCCAGGGCTCGCCAAGCCACTACAGAGACCTTATGGAAAAGGCCCAAAAGGCATTTTCCACCAGGGGGCCAAAATTCCTGAATGTGATTGCCCCCTGCCATCGTGGATGGAGAACTAAGATCGATCAGGGGATTGATCTCGCAAGGCTCGCTGTCGACACATGCTTCTGGCCGCTCTATGAGATCGTTGACGGAAAGGTCCATATAACCTATAAACCCAAGGAGAAGAAACCCCTCGTGGATTGGCTGAAACTCCAGGGCAGGTTCAGCCATCTATTTAAACCCGGCAACGAGCATATCCTGGAAACCTTACAGAAAAGGGTTGACAGGGATTGGGAACGGCTCCTGGATAGTGAAGGGAAATAAATCAAGTTAAACAGGGGATGACCGGGTAAATAGTCTTATAGAGAAATACAACCTTAAAAACAAGTTTCGAAATGCTTGACTATTACCCGACATTTTGCTAGACTTTCTATTCATTTTTGGAAAATATTAAGATATTTTAATATCTCGTATTTAAAAATACATTCCCCGGTAGCTCAGTCGGTAGAGCGGGTGGCTGTTAACCACTTGGTCGGCGGTTCGAGTCCGTCCCGGGGAGCTTTCAAATTCAGAAGGGGTAGAATCAATAATTTAAATTGATTCTACCCTTTTTACTTGCAGCAGATAAGGGAACCAAAAAATAAGTCAAGTCTTTTTTCAGGAATTAAGTTGCCTACTTTAGACTAACCACTTCAACATCCATTCGATCCTTTACCTCATGTTCTGCTTTAAGAAAGCGATCTATCTCATCAAGAGTCTTGGCATGAAAATAACGCTCTCCACATTCAAGACAAACCTCTGCATATACATTTTCAACTATGTACAATCTGCCGTTTAGCCAATGTTGCTTTTTAACCTTTTTTTTGTTGTTTGACCATTGCAAAATTCACAAATCATCTTTCCTCCGATAAAGCATAAACCGTTATTATGATTAGAATGCCATATTCTTTAAATCTGCAAATGACATGAATAGTCCTTCCATCCTTTGCGGATCCCTCTATTCTATACCTTGTCCCTCTTATATACGGTCTGAAGCTATAATTTAATTCCGAGACACAGTAGCAAGAAGCTACAGGGAATTATCAAGTTAAACAAGGACAAATTTTTGCGAGGGAAAATATATTTCCCAATACTTTTTTTCATTACTGCCTTACAAAATCCTGTCCCGTAACGTCTGCATAGTCAACGATAACATCTCTGGCTGCAGGCGTAATGGAATAACAGCCTAACCAATCACAGTAAGAGGGCGTAATGGTATATGAACCATTCGGGACTGCAAAAATGTAGTATGCATTTGGGTCTGTAAAATAAGTTGCTGATGCATTTGTGCCGGCAAGACTGACTTGAATGCCTGAAATACCTATACCGGTTGTGCTGGTAACCGATCCTGAAATAAAATAGGCCTCAGTCACAAAATCCTGACTCGTCACATCCGCATCGCTGACGGTTACTGACCTATTTGCGGGTGTAAAGATAAAGTTTATTGTTGAAGAAGGCGTAATTGTGTAAGAACCGTTTTGAACGCATGAAAAGCTGTAACTTCCATATCTGTTTGTAAAAACGGAGGTATTCTGGTCCGTGCCCGTCAGAGTCAATTTAAATCCGGAAATACCACTATTCCATAGGCCGATATCTAATGTGTTAGTCACTCTACCATTGATAGAAAAAGAGGCCTCAGGCTTGGACACGGTAATCGAACTGTGACCTGATACACCGGAGGGGTCAGAGGCGCTAACAGTAATTTGATTTTCTCCTAATGCGAGAGGTACGGTTGCACCCCATCTGTGATTGCACAGATAAGGTGAACCAAAAAAATAACAGATATCAACGCTTTGATCAGCGTTTCCACTCTCACCAGATGTTATGTTTCTCCATGTAACCGTTACGCCGGTATCTTCAGCCGAACCTGAGCAACACCTGTACCAAGTAGGACTGATAAAGGCTTCCCCACCGATGTATATGTGGTCACAATTAGTGGAGATCGTCGGTTCCGTTGTCGGATCTTCAATGGTCACCCATCCGCCACCACTATAATCTTCTCCGTCGCTACCTCCTCCAGTTCCATCACCACCGCAACCGATAATCACCAATATCAAGGGAATAAAAATAAGAAATAATATTGCTCTTCTCATTTCTCCACGTGTGCCCCCGAAAAAATCCCTATTAGGCATTTCATTATTATATATTATACAAATACCGCACAACTATTGCCAAAAAAATCAGTGAACCTGAATACTCCCCGGGATATGCCTGAGGCCACTGAAGATTCATCAGGATACGAACAACCATAAATCATTGGAAGCCCCATACGGATAAACTATTAAAGAGAATAAAGTTTGAGTGGATAGTAAAAACGTGTGCTTCCGGTGAGCATGAATAAACAGCAAGTGTATGTGCTTAACATTGCTTATCAGAGACTTTTAACCTGATAATAGATCCTTAGAATATTTTCTGCACCAACAATTCTCATCCCAACAAAATTTTCACACTTATTTTATAAATTATAAAAAACTTTTAAAATATTCTGATGCGTCAGAGCTGAGATATTTATCCTCCAATTGCGGATAAATATTAGTTTATTGTATAATATAGATAATCAGAAAGACACACGGCGATACCACATCCGACGTTTACTATAGCCGCAGGAGTCATTATGTTATACCGCACCCAATAGTTCTATCAATCTCTTGAATTCTGCTATCGCAAAATCACAGTTAGAAATTTGAATCCTTTTTACGTTAATTAAAAATGTATGGGATACTATATATGACGCGGGCATTATGTTACCGATCTTTGAAAGAGAAGGTGGAGCCGGCGTAAATCATCTTTCCGATTATGCAATGGTTATTTAGTAAATTCTTGAGAGATAGGAGGAAAATATGCGTCACTTCATTCGCAAATTTTTTGTCCTAGTTTTAGTTTTTGCCTTGGGTTTTGCGTTTTTACTATGCTGCTTCGAGCACCATAGTGTGGCACAAGATCAGGAATTACTATGGCCGCCCGCAGGCCTCATCGCTAAGCGGCCACCATACTCCCTGTACAACCTGTACCCTCAGTTTGCGGACAATTATCTGGCATACAATACCTCATCTCTATCCCGCCCAACGTATATACCCGCAATGTTCCAATCCGATTTTCAGAT
>JBLIRS010000219.1:0-6307 GCA_049472415.1 bacterium
CAAAAGAATTCGCTGAGACATATTTGAATAAAATTGAGGAAATAAAAAAATGGTTAGAAAACATGTTGTTGCAGAACATATAGTTGAAATTATTAAACGATATATAGAAGAATTAAAAAATAATAATATACCAGTAGACCAAGTAATAATCTTTGGATCTTATGCCAAAGGTCAGCCAAAAGAGGAAAGCGATATTGATATTGCTTTGATTTCACCTGTATTTACTGGAGATAGATATGAGGACAGACGGAGAATAGTTCCCTTAAGAAGGAAGATTGATAATAGAATAGAGCCCATCCCATTCAGGCCGGAAGATTTTTGTGAAGATGGAAATCTTATTGATGAAATAAAAAAAACGGGAAAGGTTTTAAAATTCTAATTTACAAAGCCGATAAACGATAATAAATAAACATAGCTGTCTTTAACTACAATTCGTAGGCTTCTGGAAAAGATCATCTGGTAGTCATGAAAAACTTTTTTTAGTTCTCACTCTACCCAGAAAAATTGTCACCGGAACCGTCCCCTTGACATCGTTATTTCAATAACAGGAAACATGTCCAGACTCATGTGAACAAGAAGAGGGGCTGACAAAAGAAGGCAAGAAGCAAGACATACACCATGAGAATCAAAAACGTAAGAAAGAATTCAACAACAACGGAAATAAAGCATAAAAAAAAGAGAAAGAAAGACACACAAGAAAACATAGAACGTCAACAGAGGGCAAGAGAAGACAATGCGAGATAAAAAGAAGCCCAAAAGACAAGTGTGCATGAAAATGATCACCATTTACATATGCGCGAATCACGAGAAACCTCAAAACCCAAATTTCACATGGTCTTGGGGTCAATGCTAGGGTTAAGGATAGATGGAGGATATATGATTACACGCACTCTTGGGAAATCAGGGATTTCAGTATCGGCCATTGGACTTGGTTGCATGGGTCTTTCCGAGTTTTACGGGCCACCCGCGCAAGAGTCAGAAGCCATCAATTTACTCCACCGGGCGTTAGACTTGGGAGTTACTCACTTTGATACCGCGGAAATCTACGGCCAAGGGCGCAATGAGCAATTACTGGGTAAGGCTTTTGCCGGACGTTGGGAGCAAATCGTGCTGGCCACCAAATTTGGGCCCAAAAGGGATCCGGCTACGGGCGCCGTTGTAGGGGTGGATGGCTCTCCGGCCAATGTCCGCAACTCCTGCGAAAAGAGTCTTCAGAGACTGGGTACGGACAAGATTGATCTGTACTATCTCCACCGTGTGGATACATCTACTCCGATCGAAGAGACGGTGAGAGAGATGGCGAAGTTGGTTGAAGAAGGCAAAATCGGGGCTGTTGGGTTGTCGGAGGCTTCGGCTGAGATGATTAAGCGGGCGAACGCTGTTTATCCCATTGCCGCACTTCAGACCGAGTATTCGATTTTTAGTCGGGATATCGAGCGGGACATCCTCCCCACATGCGCGGAGCTAAATATTAGCTTGGTCGCTTACGCGCCCTTAGGCCGGGGAATGTTGACGGGCCGCTATAACTCAGCCAGCGAGCGGCCTACCAACGAGACGGATTTCCGCGCCCGGATGCAGCCTCGATTTCAGCCGGGCAATATCGAGGCCAACCTCAAACTGGTGGAGGCAATTAAAGAAGTTGCCACCGGAATGGGATGTGTTGCAGCGCAGGTTGCCTTGGCCTGGGTGTTGAGCCAAGGGGATCATATTGTCGCCATTCCCGGCACTACCAAGCTCGCCAATCTGGAGACCAATTTGGGGGCTCTTGACTGCCGTCTTACCGATGAAGACCGAGGTGTGCTCAATAATTTGGCCGACAAGGTTCTGGGCGACCGATACACCCCTGAAGAGATGGCCGCGGTCAACCAATGAGCTTTCTGTGATGGGCTAAGGTCAAGTCTTTGCTGCCTTCTAGTCCTGATTGGTTAGAGGTCCTGACACTAAGATGCTTGAAAGGGAGAACACTATGTCATACGTCGATGGATGGGTTGCAGCAGTTCCGAATGAGAACAAGGAATAGAATAGACATAACTATTAGTTTACATAATATACCTTATCGGACATTATAAATTCTCCCAGGAAAAGAGCCTCCTGAATCTAAATATGACAGGACCGAAAATTCTCTAATTCTATCAAAATATATCTGTTTCTTTCCGTTAGGGAAATTACTATGGTAAAATAATTTTTGTAAATTGTCTCTTTATATAAATCTTTAGCAAAACCAGGTATAATCTTAATTAAAATCAGGCATAATCTCAATATTATTCCTTCTTTGGTGTCTTGTTTTTTTATTATCTAAATTGACAAAATTGACATTTAAAGCTATTCTTTTTTATAGAATACAATTTCATATTATATTTAACTTCTTTATATCAATATTTTATTTAAAAAATTATTATCTGTAATAATCTATTATTATTTACATTATACTGAAATATTTAAATTCTGATAGGAGAAAAGATGAGCATAACTTGCACACAATGCGGCCAAAGCTTTGATCCATCTGATGTGGTTACTATTAAAGGATTTCCTGTTTGCATTTCATGCAAACCTCTCCTCTTAAAAAAGCTTCAAGAAGGAGACATGAGTTTTACAGGTTTTGTTTACAAAGGATTCTGGATAAGGGGTGTGGCTGACGGTCTTGATGCTCTTATACTTGGGATTGCAGCCCAGTTTATCGATATCTTTATTAGATCTTTAGGGTTTGAAACTGTAACAGATCCTTTTTCCGCATTCTCGATCTTTTCTTTGGCAATATCAATCAAGTTTTTGATTAATATAACTTATTATGTTTTTTTCAATGGAAGATACGGAGCCACTCCTGGGAAAATGGTCATAGGGGCTAAGATTGTCAATACTGACGGCAGCCCTATTTCTTATACAAAGGCCTTTGCAAGATTTTTTGCTGAGATGCTTTCAGGATTTATCTTTGGTATTGGCTATCTAATGGCCGCCTTCGATAGCCAAAAAAGGGCCCTGCATGACAGAATATGCAGTACTTTCGTAATAAAGGGATGACAGAGTTAATCATTAATAGAATAAGATGTCCGAGATGTCTGGCTGCATTAACAAACGATTTTTTTACCGATCCTTCCGGCTCAATCTGCCGCAATTGTGGACTGATTATTACCGGAAGGTTGTTCCCCAGATTTTTTAACAACAATACGGAAGAAAAAAGTTCGACTGAAGCCTCGTCGGATTATGAATCCAGTTGTTTTTTTCATCAAAAAAAACTGGCGGTTTCTCATTGTTCGGAATGCGGCAGATTCCTGTGCGCTTTGTGCGAATTAAACATTGAAGACAGAATATTATGCCCCATTTGCCTGGAAAAACTTGATCAGGAAAAAAGGTTAAAGACCTTTACTAATCAAATAACCTTTTGGGACTCGATTACAGTCAGCATGGCAATACTGCCCTTGCTTTTATGGCCGCTGACTATCATCACCGCTCCTTTAACACTGATTTATATATGGAGACATTTTAAAGACAACAATAACCATATCATCCCCAGGAAAAGATGGAGATTTTATATTGCAGGTTTATTTGCCGGGATTGAGTTGACAGGCTGGGCAATTTTTTTAGTAATATTTATTGTCAGATAGTATCCGGATAATAAGGGAAATGGAAAAAAAATTATTTAAAAAGCTAAGCAGAATAAATAGTTTATTCTATTGGACAAATCTTTACGCATTCGAAGATCATCTGCTGGTAGAAAAAATTACAGGATATTCAGCGGAATATCGGAGGTTTTTTTATGATGATATTATTTCAATCCTGACCTATAAAAATCCTAAGTGGAAAATAAAGTTATTATTGGATTTTATACTTGCGGCCATTGGTATCTTTATAATTTTTCAATCAATAAATACCTTTCATCAATCTCTCCTCTTCGTATTGATGGTGCTGTTTATCAGCAGTCCCCTTTGGCTTTTTTTGACCTTCGATCTTCTTTTTGGTCCTACAGCGAATGGACAAATAAGGACCCTTACTTCTACCGAGGATATCGCTTTAGCCAGCCGTTACAGAAAATCGAAAAAGGTCCTGCAGAAGCTACAGGATATAATCGAGGCGCGTCAGGGAACAATTGACAATGAATCCTTATATGGGAGAGACATTATTGAATATGATAGTCCCCTACTCTCCTCCCCCGCAAAAGAAATCCATGACAGAGAGCAAGGAGATGTAATCCCCGCATCTAAATACAATTTGTTATACTCATTTTTTTTAGCACTTCTTTTTTTTGAGGTTATTATAACTTCATTCCAGATAAGGTTTCCGGGTAATATCTCAACATTATTGGGCTTATTTTCATTAATAGTAATAATTGTAAATATCATCGTTTTATTTAAACAAAAACGCCAATATATCAGAAAGCCCTTGCAGATACTCTCATGGGTTTCATTTTCAGTATTTATATCCTCTTTGGTTATTGCTTATATTTTTGCCTTTATTATAAGCTTTGATTATTTAATTACGGGAAAAACCCATGATATTCCTCTTATACAAAATGATCCCCGCATCCTTACCATAAAAACAATCTATTTGGGCCTGATTTGCCTGCTCATGTTCTTTGGAATTATAATTAGCATGAAAGGCCATCATTCTGTATATTCAGCTCAATGAATTCAAAAAATCCGATTAAAAATTCCCAATGTCTTTTACATCCTGATAGAGAGGCGGTTGCCATATGCCTTTCCTGCAATAATTATTTTTGCAGAGAGTGCGTAACCGAACATAAGGGTAAAATCCTTTGCAAGCCCTGTCTTTACAGGGAAAAATGGAAATCCGTAAAAAGGAAAAAGCTGCCCCTGCTGATACGCGCCGCATTAGCCATTCTTGTGGGCCTGCTCATGTGTTATTTTTTATTTTATTCTCTGGGTTATACATTATCCATAATACCAGACAAATTTCATCAGGGTGATTACTTTGAGCAAAATTAGACCTTCTTGGAGGGAAGAATTAGGGATCATTCAGCTTATCGAGCAGTCTGTTTTTTTGGTTCGGTCCACTTTTCAATCCTTCGGATGGATATATTATCTATCTACTATTCCCTTTATGATAGTCCTGATATATTTCTGGAGTATCATGAGCAGTAAATTAATCATGCCCTTTGAATTATCCCGTTTTTCCCTGGGATTGACACTATTATTCTGGATAAAGGTCACTGGTCAATCCATATACTGCAAGCAATTATTGTCGGAGTTGATTGATGAAAAACCAAAGATTACATCTAAAATTTTTTTCAATATCGCTGCAAACAGCATACTTATCCATCCTCTTGCCATAATAATTTTGATTATCTCCTCTATATTCCTATTTCCTGCCGGATATGCCATTATATTTTCACAATACCTTTTTATAGTATCAACCGAGCAGGGCACCAGTATTGTCGGAACCATTAAAACCAGCTATAAGTTTGCTGTCCAGGAACACACCTACCAACATCTTGTTTTAATTTTTCTAATCGGCCTATCCGTTATTATTTTTATTAATATAATAGTAATACTTTTTTTCCTCCCCCAGATGCTGAAGGCCTTTTTTAATATTGACACAGTATTTACACAGGCGACCTTTTCCATCTTAAACTCAACCTTTCTGATGATTGCCGCCTGCGCCAGCTACCTTATCTTTGATCCCATATTAAAGGGTTTTTATGTGAATCTTTATTTTCATATGAAATCCCGCTCCACCGGAGAGGATATTATGGCCCAATGCAGAAGGCTTTCCCAAAGGAGGGGACCGAAAAGGGCGTTGATAAGCATTGCCCTTGTCTTTGCATTTTTTTTCTCTTCTCCGAATTGCTTACATGCAAGGGAAAACAAAAAGCAAAATGGACCAATTCAACAGGAATGGAAGGAAACCGAAGACACTGAAGTTAAACAACTCACAAAAGCTATTTCCGAGGTGTCCAAAGGAAATTTTTATCGATGGAGGTATAAAAATAAAAAAAACAGGAATGAAAAAAAGGGGCTTGTCCTTCGGATGATTGATGATTTATTTAAGACCATCAGGAACTGGCTAAAGCCAGCAGGAAAATATATAGAAAAGATATTTAATCGCATAGATGACTTTTTTAAAAAGTTGTTCTCATCCGGAAAAAAAACCACAGAAAAACCAACTGAATCAATCTGGGCCGATCTCTGGCCAAAGCTACTGATATTACTAACTGTTTTTATATTTTTACTGGGTGTGATATACCTCTTCTGGCAACATCATAAAGACAAAATAACGGTTATCAGGACACAAAAAAAGAAAATACCGGATCTTACGGAAGAGGATATAGATGCCACTGAGCTAAAAGAAGAGG
>JBLIRS010000022.1:0-18117 GCA_049472415.1 bacterium
TGGATTTCTGTGGGCCCCCGTCGTGATGCGATTATCTCAATATAATTTAGACAGGATCTACAGGATCTACTGGATATATATTAAAAAATATGATGGATATCATGTTGAAGTAAAAGGAGAAGTTGTCGGAGATATTATGGAACGTAAAAACGGCACCTGGTTAAATATAGATGATGGCAGCGAAAGTATAGGTGTTTGGTGCCCAAAAGATAATCTGCCCAGGATAGATTTCATCGGTGATTATAAATCAAAGGGTGATATTCTGATGATAAGCGGAGTCTTTAATAAAGCATGTTCCGTTCACGGGGGAGAAACAGACATTCATGCGACGGAAATAATCAAAGTTCATAAAGGCCATCCCATACATCATCCCATATCATCTGAAAAGATCAAATGGACTTTGATATTGATAGCGTTCACAATTGTTACCACAGGTATATACCGGTGGAGGAAGTGAATCATCATATACTACTTCCGGCATGCTTTGCCAGAGACCATTCTTTGGCAACCACTTCCAGCATTTTTCACTGAAGACTTATCTTTGGCACCCACTTCCCCGTCCTTTTTTTATAATTTATATATTCCTCTCCAAATCGTTCCTGGAGCATTTTCTCCTCATAACCGGCTATATAATTATAGAAAACGCATATTACCGCCAGCAAAGCAAGTGAGAGCAGTGAAGCTGTAGAAACAGCCATACCGAAATAAAATAAGATGCTCCCTAAATACAGGGGGTGTCTGACATATCGAAAGGCCCCGCTAGACAGGATACCCGCAGCATGACTGGTTGCGGTATGGCCTGATTTGGCAAGAAAAAATGCAGTGACAAGTGAAAGGCCCAAAATGATCATCCTTATATACCAGGGCACATAATCCGACAGAAAGGTAGATTTTCTAAAGAAAAAAGAATCTCCCATCAAAATCAAAAGGAACAAATAAAGCAATATTAGCTGGCCGGTATCACCGAAAGGGTGTTCCCCATTCTCCACGGAGCTTTTCATCTGGTGCCCCCGATCATCCTTATTTAATTTTCATATGATCTTGTCTAATTTAAGTATATTAAGTATATATTAAACATAAAAAGGTTCAATCCCAAAATAAAAGTTGCTGAAAATCATTCAATAACTGTGTTTAAGACTGTTGTCAATTTTTCAGTTCTTAATCCCTTATCAAAAAATACAATTATCATACAAGGATTATTATGTTTGTAATGATTCTCTTGACTAAAACAATTTTATATGATAGATCTATATAGCCGTTTGGTTATTTAAATTAAAGGATAATTGTTATGGAAACCCTGGACAGAACATTAAAGGCCCTTGCTGACAAAAACAGGCTAAGGATTTTAAAATTATTGGAAAAGAAAAAAATGTGCGTCTGCGAACTTGCTTATATTTTAGGAATAACACAGCCAAGTGTATCAAAACATCTAAAAAAACTTACATCCGCCGGTTTAATTGAGAAGGAACAGGATGGTTTCTGGACGAATTATTATCTTAAAGAAGATAATAAGTATAGCAAAGCCTTACTTAGAAATCTTAAACTATGGCTTAATGAGGATAAAACCATAAAAGAGGATTTAAAAAAGGCACAAAAAGCCAACAGGGCTGAATTATTCTCAAAGAGGTAATTTTTTATTAAACCATATAGCCAAAGAGCTATACAGCAGATAAAAAGATATTAAAAAATTTCAGTTACACATTAATCGTAAGGATCATATATATAAATAAAGGGAAAAACAAATAATGGATTGGAAAAAAGAATGGAAACCTTTAGTTATTATTATAGCTTCATTTCTTGCATGTTTCTATATCCCGGCAGGATGGGGCCGTTTTGAAAATGCGATAATTGAGGCATTGCAGCTTGTAAAATGGTATGCGCGGGAACACGTGCTTCTATGTCTGGTGCCCGCCTTTTTTATTGCCGGAGCAATTGCGGTTTTTATCAGCCAGGCTTCGGTAATGAAATACCTGGGGGCAAGGGCCAATAAGGTCCTCTCATATGGAGTTGCTTCAGTATCAGGAACTGTATTGGCCGTTTGCTCGTGTACGGTACTTCCTTTATTTGCCGGAATTTACAATATGGGAGCGGGCATTGGCCCGGCAACGGCTTTTCTCTATTCCGGACCTGCCATAAATATCTTAGCCATCATTTTAACCGCACGTGTTTTAGGATTAGAGATTGGAATTGCCCGCGCTGTAGGAGCAGTGGTTTTTAGCGTAATTATAGGGCTTTGTATGCATTTTGTCTTCCGCGACGAAGAGATAGCCAAGGCAAACGCTCAGGCATCAATGCCTGAGCCTGAAGTTTCAAAGCCTCTATGGCAGAATATCATTTACTTTGCAACCATGATAGGAATACTCGTTTTTGCCAATTTGGGAAAATGTCAGGAAAAATCAGGGTTATGGTATATGACATATTCCAACAAATGGAGAATCACGGCCTTTTTCGCTGTTTTGTTTGCCTTTGTTCTTATCAGATGGTTTGCCCTGAAATGGTGGGAAGTCCTTTTTGCTGCCCTTCCAACCGTAGGCCTTGCCTTGATCTTCCCTAAAATCCCGGGATTGTCCGTTACGGCCGGGATTATCGGCCTGTCAGTGATAATCAGCACAAAGGAGAACGAAATGGGGGATTGGTTCAACTCGACCTGGGACTTCACAAAACAGATACTTCCCCTGCTCTTAATCGGGGTGCTTATTTCGGGATTTCTCCTTGGAAGGCCCGGACACGAAGGGCTTATTTTCTCTCAATGGGTAAGCGGAATTGTCGGAGGAAACTCTCTGTTTTCAAACCTGTTTGCCTCTATTGTAGGGGCTTTTATGTATTTTGCTACCCTGACGGAAATCCCTATTCTTGAGGCCCTTATGGGGGCGGGTATGGGGAAAGGCCCTGCGCTCGCGCTTTTGCTCGCCGGACCGGCCTTATCCCTTCCAAGTATGCTCGTTATAAGAAGCATAATGGGCACAAAAAAAACTGTAATATTTGTGTCTTTGGTAGTTATTATGGCTACAATTACCGGTATGTTATACGGATTTATTTTTTAAACCAAGATAAACAAAAGGAGGAATATAAATTGAAAATAGAGATACTAGGTACAGGATGCCCTAAATGCAAAAAATTGCATGAACTTGTTCAGGAAGCTGTAAAGGAAACCGGAAGCGATGCGGAAGTGGTAAAGGTGGAAGATATCCAGAATATAATGAAAACGGGAGTAATGATTACACCCGCATTGGTAATTGACGGGGAAGTCAAAACATCAGGGAAAATACCTAAAATTGATGACATCAAAAAATGGATAGAAAAACCGTTATCCTGATATGAGTCTGATTATGACAATTAGGTTAATTAAAGGAAGGAATGTTATTAAACGGGATAAATAAAATGTAATTGTTTTCAAGTAGGATTGAGGTTTAACACAATCTCCGGGTCAGATCTTTAAACTAATAAACTAACTCCGTCCCCTTCCTTACCTTCCTTACTCTTTGAAAAATATAATTTGAATAGACTTAATTTTATATTTTTATTGACAAAAAGTACTATAAGTGATACCTTTATATAAGGTGGTAGTATCCTCATGAAAAAAAAACATCTACTTATATCTCTGATACTCTTCGTTGCTGTTTTTATATTCATAAATTTTGCGATTACTTTAACTTCAGCATTCGGTCAGGTTCAGGAAACGGAGGATATCGACCCGGCTGACATTGGTGTATTATACCTCACAAACCTTGTCGCCGAAGGCAACCTCTCCTCGGTTGGACACAATGGGTCAAACTATACCGGCGAGGTCGACTGGTATATCTTTACCTCCGCGATTGATACTAATGCCACTATCGCCCTGAGCTTCGATTTCGGCAATAACTATGATTTGTACCTATATGATGCTAATGGTTCTATATTGGTTGATGATTCAGTTGATGCCAATCCCGAAACATTGACCTATGAGATATCGGCTTTTGTCACATACCTCATCTGTGTTGTGGGCTATGAGGGATCACCGGGTAATTATACCCTTACTATCAGTCCGGAGGATGTGGGGCCTCCCATACCGAATGACACTGTAGAATTGGAATTCACGGACCTAACCACTGAAGGCAACCTCTCATCGGTTGGAAACGATGGTGAAGGCTACACCGGCGAGGTTGACTGGTATGTCTTTACTCCCTCAGTGCCAGCCATTGCTACCATCACGCTGAGCTTTGATTCCAGTAATGACTATGATCTATATCTTTATGATGCCAATGGCTCGATGCCACTTGAAGGCTCAACTGATGGCAATCCCGAAATATTGGTCCATGAGGTTACGGCTTACACCACTTATCTCATCTGTGTTGCAGGCTGGACTGGGTCACCGGGAAATTACACCCTTACTATCAGTCCGGGAGCAGTGGAAATACCTGCTGAAATGGACCTGCCTAAAAACTGGAGCATGATTTCACTCCCGGTAAGACCGGATAGTCTGAAATTGTCCGAATTATTCCCTGGCGCGGTTGTTGTTTATGGTTATACAAAGGAAAAGGGGTATGTCCGTGTATCAGCGGGTGAGGATATGAAGATTGGGAAAGGATATTGGATACTTTTGAATGACGCGCGCAAATATACCTTAACAGGCCGGCCCATAAATGAGTATAATCTTCGGGTTTACTATGATGGATGGGATATGATAGGCGGGTGCACATCCGGATCCCGTGCTTTGACAACCAATGGCCATATTGAAGTGATATACAGATTTGTCCGGGGATCGGGGTACCTGCGGGTCCTTGAATCGGAGAATCTGGAGCCCGGGCGGGGATTCTGGATAATGTACAAGAATGTAATGAATCAGTGTGAGCTTAAGGTTAAGGTTATTGATACTTAGTCAAACAGTAATAAAAAGTTTTTATAATACGTCAATATCTTTTTATGGCTTTTTGTATCTTTTTAATCCCTATAGATTAATCTAATAATTTGGATAATGTAGAAGGGAGGCATCCCAGAAATATATTAATAAAAATTAAAAAGAATATATTCTTCTAACAAGCTAAGTAAAAAGTTTATACACCTCAGTTTTGACATCTCATAAAGTCATTGAATTTCAATAGCTAAGTATAGCCTATTAAACAAATTATACTTTTTATAGAATTCTGTTTAACCCAATAGTTCTCTAATAAAAATAAATATGTCATTTAACAATAAAAAGGGGGTTCTAATATGATAAATGAGTTTTAAAAATCCTTAATTAACAAATCTAACTTTACCTATATTTAAAGGAGCAGTTATTATGGTTAAAAAGGTTTCAGCGTGTTTCTTGTTTATTGTTTTTCTTTGCTTTTCTTTAAATGCTTTCGCCCAGACCAGAACAGAGTGGGAACAGAATAATGGTGAAGGGTTAGTAGAATTTACGGTGACATCCCCATCGCACGGCGATGTAAGTGAATACTCTAATGCAGCCATACCCGATGCAGACGATCCTAACTGGTTTGCTCTTACCGATCAGGAAAATATAGTCTATTCTTTAATTCCTTCCAGTCTTTGCGACGATACAAATGATATTAATTTATTAGAATGCCTAGCAGGAGGGCAGTTTACCTATTTCAGGACCAATGTGGATGTTCCTGCTGATGCCAATCAGGTTGCAGTCAGTGTTGAAGTTGCCGTGGACGGTATACGAATAACTATTTTCAACTCTTGGTATCCGGGAGGTAAGGATATTGCCTTTGTAAGTCCAGGCAGTGCAACTGTGGAAATCCTTCTGGATGATATTGCACTTGGAGAGATTAACAGAATAGTGATCACTCATGTTGACGATTGTTGTTGCAGCAATTCCATCCTTAATGATGTCAAAATCCTTATAGACGGACAAACCGTTTATACCTGCGCTCCCCCAATGGCCGTTACAAGGGATATCGATGTCATGTTGGGTAGTGACGGAACAGCAAGCATCACTGCGGCAGAAGTGAATGCCGGTTCAACATACGCTTGTGGTTTAGACTTAATGGTTGTTGAACCCAACTACTTCACATGTGCCCATCTGGGTCTTAATACAGTGATCTTAACCGTAACAGATGTCAAAGGGCAAACTGATTCCGAAGAGGCCACTGTGAATGTAATGGATAAGATCTTACCAACCGTGATTAGCTGCCCGGGAAATATTACAAATAATAATGACCCCGGGGAATGTAATGCTGCAGTAACATGGGATGAGCCCGAGTTTTCAGACAATTGTCAGGTAGTAAGCATCACCTCAAATTTCAAACCGGGCAACTTATTCCCTGCAGAGTGTGCTGGTAGTGCCACCGGAACCTTAGTGACCTATACCGCTGTGGACAGCAGCAATAACGAAGCCGAATGCAGCTTTAGAGTAACAGTGATTGATAATGAGCCCCCCGCCATTGTTAAGGATTGCCCGCCGGATAAACTGGTGAACAATGATCCCGGTTTATGCGGTGCATATGTAACATGGGAACCGCCGGTATTTAGTGACAATTGTAATGATGTGACCGTTACCAGCACACATAACCCCGGTGATTTCTTCCCTGCGGAGTGCGCTGACAGCGCTGTTGGGACTGTGGTTACATACACGGCGGTCGATGGTTGCGGCAATACAACCACATGCAGCTTTAAAGTAACCGTATTGGATATGGAGGCCCCTGTAATAGGAGTTACAGGTGTCGAGGGCAATTACGATGGACTGAGACTCGACGGTATATATGGATACTGGGACGCGAATGCGATTGTCTTCTGGAATACGGATGATATAGTTGTAAGCTATGATGTCACGGATAACTGCGATCCCGATCCGGTTATTACCTATACAGTGGAGTGGGAAGGCGAGGCCCAGGAGGGAGTAGGAGAGCTGGATCCCAATGCCAGGACCATCACCATAGATCCTTACCTCCTTGTAGGTGACGTAAAGGTCACTGTCACAGCCACGGATTATTGCGGCAATTCAGCGTCTGACAGTACGGAATTCACTATTATCCTCAAGGTCTCCAAAACTATTGTCAAGCCAGAGCGTTTTTGTGTTAACCCAGGCAAGTTCACTGTTTTCGTCTGGTTCCCGGATCCTTTTGACGTTACCACAATTACCGATGCAATGGCCGACGCCTCACCTCTGTTAAAGATGAATACATGCGGATGGTGCCTGGATCAAATAAATGATTGTGAAGGATACAAGTGCGATGAGTGTGAGGATGGCTGCGTGAATGATGAAGCCGAATATGAGGATGAGGAAGATGATGAGTGCGAAGATGAGTGCAAATGTCAGATTTGCGACTCTTGTGAAAATTGGAATGTGAAAGCAATATTGAAGTTCAACCGATATGGAGTCCCTGAATCTCTGGTAGATAGATATTTTATCCTGAGAGGAATATTTGAATACAATGGTAAAATGGTCTACTTCCAGGGTTCTGATGAAGTAAAGTTTGAGTGCAACAAAGGAGGAAAGTCCAGCACACGCAAACCACCCAAAGTTCAATTGCCCCAGCAAAATCCATTGTACTCCGGATATTATATAGGCAGCGTGTACAATAATTTTAACTGGCTGTATCAAAAGTCACCCAAATGGGGTTATTTCTGGAATTGGAGTGAATTACCTCTTTTTTATTATAACAATTGATAATGGCCTCGAACATTGTGGAAATGATAAATACGATTATGAGTGATTAATTCCACAGTGACATAGACAAATAAAAAAACCGGAGCAACCCATTCGGGCTGCTCCGGTTTTTTTATTTTTAAATTAAACCCAAAAATTCTTAATTTTTCAAAAAAAATTTTACTTTCCAGGGCCTCCCCAGATAGGATCGTTCCCGAACTGCTCAGCCCACCATTCTTCGTATTCCCTTACCTTTTTTATATCTTCCGGTTTGAAGGAATATTTATAATTACTGCAATACTCTATTATCAGCTCATAGGCTTCTATGATTTTTTGTGACATCTCAACACACTTTTGGGGATCTTTCTTGCATTTATCAGGATGCCACTTTGTTATCAATCTTCTGTAGTTTTCTTTTATTTGCTTTAATGTGGCCTGTTCAGGCAAATCCAATATTTTTACCGCCTTTTCTATTTCTTTATACTTTATTTTCATTTCAATCCCTTAATTCTTTCATTTTATTGCTTTAATTACCACAAAGGACCCTTCGCCATATCCTTCTTCTATCCTTTCAATCTTCTTTATTTCCTTTAAATCACTGAAGATTGTCTGACTAAAGCTGAATTCTTTAAATCCTGTTTCTTTTAAATGAAAAATAATCTCTTGTACGGAATAAAAAGTAGCGGCATTATAAAAAACACTTTTCTCTTTCTGTTTTTGATATAATCTGCCCAAAGGACTATCTCTGTCTATAAAGCCGATTAAAAACGCTCCTTTATCCCTGAGTATCCCATGAATTTCGTTAAAAGCGGCCTTAATGTCGTCCAAAAAACATACAGCGGTTACCATTAAGGCAAAATCAAAGACCGAGTCCTTCAACGGAAGATTTTCCGCGATTGCCTCGATAACCCAAATTCCTCTTTCCCGGGCAATTTCTCCCATTTTCCGGGAAGGCTCAATTCCAACCTCAATACCCAGGGGAGCCCCGAATTGCCCGGTTCCCACACCAATCTCCACGCCCCTTTTTGCTTCGGGCAATTGTTCCCGTATCGCTTTAAGCTCCGATTCATAGATGAATCTATTTTTAATAAACCAATCTTCATATTGTTTTGTATATCTTTCAAAAGGTTCTATTCTTGGCATAAGATTATTTTCCTATTTAATATAAATGATATCATCCCTTCATTGGGAAGTCGCTCTTTATTAGTATAATCTATTAACCAGAAAAAAAAAATGGAAAGGGATTCAAAACAGCTACACTCTTTGCCAATTATTTGAATGGATACATTATTAATTTAATACAAGACAATCTTTCGTTCTTTTTTAAATACACTATTCATAATGAATTAAACTGCAACTATTATTATTTATTTTGCATAATTTTTAAATTCTTTAAAATTATACTATCCGATAAATATTTATTTTATAACAATAAATATTCATAAAACAATTCAAGCATATTTTTTGCAGAAATATTTTATATTACTATTCACATAAGCAGTTATCTTTTAAAACTTTTTCCACCTATAGAAAAAGGTCATACTCTGCCTAGAAGAAAGGAGAAGGCAATGAAAAAGGAAAAAATAAATCGAAACAAAAGGATGCTGACGGGGAGCTTGCTGATATTGTTTCTCTTGTTTTTTACCATTTTCCCATCTCATGTCCCTGCTCCGTCCCTTTATTATTATCCAAAATATATTTCCCCATACCTCTCCTTTTACTATTTTCTTCCGGCATTGTATCCTACTTATTACTCCACATATATTGATCCGACTCTAACCTTATCCCCATTACTCACGGCTCCGGCAACAACTCTCGCCCCTACAGCCGTAGCGTCCGGATTACTATTACCCCTACCCCCTCTCCCTGTTACTCCTGTGCTTCCCTCAGCATTTATTGCCCCTATAGTAGCTGATTTTTTGATTAATACCGGAAATCCTCAAGTAGATGCTGTTTTAGGCTTGATCGCATTAAATCCCCTGTTATTAAATGATCCTCTATTGCTTGACTCCCTTATAAACACAGGGAACCCTGATGTCACCTCTGCTCTGGCAATAGTATCTACACTTTATGCCCCTTAAAAAATAGAGTTGCACAAATATAAAATATTTTCGTAATATTTTGGTTGTTTAAAAATCAAACGGCTTGCAAAAGATTGAGCGGAATCAGGTTTCATTTTTAGGAACTAGGCAGGGTTTTTCTTTGCATTCATTAACCTCTATCGTAACATGGGAAAGCTCTATAAAATCATTTAGCAGTCCTTTGTAGTAATCAGGATTTTTAGGGAAATGCGTTACTATTGAAATTATAGCGGCATAATCAAGCGGTCCCACCTTCCATATATGGATATCACAGATTCTATTGTCCGAATCGGCCTCTATTTTTTCCCGGATCGATTTTATAAATTCCAGATTTATGTTTTTATCCAATAGAATCCTGCTTGTATCGATGATCAACCCATATGACCAGAGGGCAATAACCAGAGCCCCGAAGATGCCTATTAAAGGATCAAGCCTGTTCCAGCCAAAAAATTTACCAAAGGATAAAGCGAATATTGCCAGAAAGGATGTCATCGCGTCTGCCAAAACATGAAGATACGCACCCTTGAGATTGAGATCCTGGACATGTTCTTGATCTTGATCCTGACGGTTATGTAACAGAAAGGCACAAAGAAGATTTACAAGCAATCCCAGAATTGCAATAATTATTGCCTCATTGAAATGGATTTCCAGGGGACGGAAAAGACGCCGCACCGATTCAAAGCCCATAATCAAAGCCACAATTGCCAATGTAATAGCGCTGGCAAAACCGCCTAATATGCTTACTTTCCCTGTGCCAAAGGTAAATTCTTCATTATAGATATGACGCTTTGAATATTTATAGGCAAAAATAGTTATAATGAATGCCGCCGCGTGAGTTCCCATGTGCCAACCATCGGCAAGAAGCGCCATGGAACCGAAAACAGTACCGGCAACTATTTCCGCAATCATTGTTACTATGGTAATCGCGAGCACCTGTTCTGTTCGCCTTTCGCCTTTTTCATAAATGAAAGCGAAATCATGGCTGTGTTTCCATTTTTCCAATGTGTAAATATGCATGGTGATTTAGGATATCACTGATTTATTTTTATTAAAGAAGGAGACAAGAAACGAAACATGGCATATTAAACAACGTGCCTATTATAATTTTCCCAAACAAGCAAATGATGTTCAAGGTGTCCCCAGTTTATTGGTTTGTTTATAAAATCGGATGCGCCTTCATTTAAAAGTTCTATGATTTTATCCGGATTGTTAACTCCTGAGATTATTATGACCGGAAGATCACGATAACGTTCTTTTATATTTTTTAATACACTCTCTCCACTCATCCCCGGCATCACTAGATCCAATAGCACTACATCGGGTCTTTCATTATCGATTAACCTGATCCCTTCCTCTCCTGATTGAGAAGTCCTGACTTTAAAACCTTTATTTGTTAGATACTCATTAATCATTTCACAAATTTCAGCCTCGTCATCTATCGTCAATACTGATAACATTTTCCTTCCTCCTTTTAACATAACATCTTAGTGCTTAAGACAGCTAAAATGCCACCTTTTATCCTGTTTTCAATCCTTATTTTTTTATCGGAAATTTACATGTCAAAATCCATAAACTGATTTATAATAATATTCCTGATCATCTTCTCGCTTATTGAATTTAAATTCGACTTAAAGCATTATAGTTAATAATCAGTATTTGGTTGGTATAAGGAAAGGATATTATGCGGTTACCTCTACAAAATCTTATTATTTATACCCGGTTACCCATTGTAATTTTTTGGGGCATAGTCCTCTTATTTCCCTGTCAAACGCTTGCGGGGAATGGTCTTTCATATCGTGTTAAGATTGAGGGAAACATGGACAGGAAAATTCGTAACCTTTTAGAAAGCATATCAAATACAGATTCTCATAAGCAAATCCCTGTCATTTCAACAAATCTTCTACAAAAAAAGGCAGAACGGGATATTCCTAACCTCTTACAGGCCCTAAAGTCCCAGGGTTATTATAAGGCAGAAGTATCCGTGAAAATTCAAACGGATGTTAAACCTGTGCTTTTAATTTTTCAGATAGATACGGGACCTCCCTTTATCCTGAAAACAGTTGATATTCAGATTACGGAAAAAAAGTCACCGCTTCTAATCAAATTACCACAGCCTAATGAAATAGGGCTTATTTTGGGTGACCGGACTGTTAGCAAGAATATCATCGATGCGGGGAAAAAGCTGTTGCATTCGGTTAAATCTCAAGGATATCCCTTCCCAAAGATTACGGATAGAAAGGTTGTGGTCGATCATGCCCGCAATTCAGTAGATATCGGCTTTTTTTTAGCCATCGGACCGGAGGCCTCATTCGGCAAAACAAGTTTTGCAGGCCTCCAATCGGTTGAGGAGTCTTTTCCCCGAAGCAGGATACCATGGAAGGAAGGCGCATTATTCAATGTGGATCTTTTATCAGAGTTGCAAAATCATCTTATTGCAACCGGACTTTTTACCTCGGTTACTGCTAAAGGCGGGAACGCCCTTGACGATCAAGGCAGATTACCCATAACCGTCAGTGTTAAGGAACGAAAGCACAGGACTGTAAAGGCCGGAATAAGTTACAAAACAGATGAGGGATTGGGGGGAAAACTCTCCTGGGAACACCGGAATTTCTTCAAAAAGGGAGAGCGGGTCAATACAAATTTAACCATTTCTGAAACCGCATCAACAACAGAGGCAGGATTCCGCAAACCCGGATTTTTTCGTCCGGACCAATCACTCATTTTAAATGCGAGTCTGGCTGAGGAGCATCCCGAAGCCTTTAAAAGCCGCAATTTGAACGGTTCTTTGATATTGGAAAGAAGCCTTTCAATGAAACTAACACTGGGAACCGGCCTGGCTTATCGCGGCTCCCAGGTTGACCAGCTCGGTGAAAGAGAGGGATTTACCTTGCTCTCTCTTCCTGTATATCTAAACTGGGACACAAGTAACGATCTTCTTGACCCGGACCGTGGCAGGCGTCTGATGTTCCAGATAATCCCCTTTTATGATATATACGGGTCAGAGATGGGTTTTGTAAAGGGATATGCCGGATACAGCCAATATGTGAAACTAACGAAAAGTCCTTTTATGATATTGGCAGGAAGGACAAGTTTCGGTTCCATATGGGGAGCGGGACGGGACAGCATTCCGGCAGACATCCGTTTTTACGCAGGTGGAGGAGGATCCATAAGAGGCTATGCCTTTCAGTCGGTCGGCCCGCTTTTAGGAGATGAACCCATTGGCGGGAGGTCCATCTCCGAGGTCTCAGTGGAATTGCGAATAAAGGCGAGCGATACCATTGGATTTGTTGCATTCCTGGATGGAGGGAGCTCTTTCGAGTCTGACATGCCCGATTTTAATGAGGCCATCCGGTGGGGAACAGGATTAGGATTCCGCTATTTTACACCTGTCGGGCCTCTGCGTATGGATATAGGGTTTCCGTTAAACCGCAGGATCGGATTGGATAAAAAATTTCAAATCTATATAAGCCTGGGACAATCTTTTTAAACTCATGAAATGGATTAAAAAAACAGGTATTATTTTCAAATGGACGGCCATATGTATCATTATTGTCTTCCTTCTTGCAGCCCTATTGTTCGGATCGATTCAAACAACATTAGGGAAACGTGTATTAGGGGCCTGGATTGAATCCGTCCTAAGTAAAGATCCGGATTTCAGGGTGAATATGGGTGAACTCCATGGATTCATCCCTTTTCATATACAATTAGACAGCTTTGGTATCAGTGATAGAGACGGAATGTGGCTGGATGTGAGAGAGATCGTATTCAGGTGGTCACCCAAGGCGCTTCTTCAAAAAAAGATCCATATAAATACTCTCCGGGCACAAGTCCTAAGGCTGGAACGTCTTCCCGAATCCAGCAAGCAAAAAAAAACAGATAAAAAGAAGCGGTCCAAATGGCCGATTTCACTTCCCCCTTTGATGATGGAAAATTTTTCCATTAAACAAATTATACTGGGTGAATCCGTTTTTGGCAAAAAGACGGCCTTTTTCATTGAAAGCAGGATACAGTCCCTCGATCATCCGGAAGGCCTAATGGGATATCTAAAACTTAAAGAACTGCAAGGGCCTCCGGAATCCATTTCGATGGATTTTGCTCTTAAAGGGGCCCCGCCCTACCCTATCCTGACTCTCAGGGCAATGGTTGAAGAGGCTGAACAGGGGCTTATCTCCAAAGCGCTCAGATTAAGATCCGCGGGACCTGTTTCTATCAACCTGGATGGCGAAGGCCCAATTGATTCATGGGAGGGGCGGTTGACAGCAAAAGCGGAGCATCTTGGCTCAATGGAAACATTAATTGGACTGACACTTATGGAAAAACCAAGGTTGACCTGGCAGGGCCGAATTTTCTCCAATGCGCAAACAATGATAGGTAATGAGGCTGATTTTTCCATGGATATCAGTTATCAAAACAAAGGGGAAATTTTTGTTCATAAAGCCAGTTTTGATATCCCCGGGGCCAACCTTAAGCTCACGGGTCTAATAGATTTTCCTAAAGAGACCATCAATGCAGATTTTTTGATCGGGATCGAAGATATCACTCCTTTTATAGAAAAAATAAATCCGGATGTCGAAGGCGAATTTTTCCTGCAAGGGAAACTCTCAGGGCCGTTTCAACAACCAACAGCGGATCTGTCTCTGCAATCGCCTAAAGCAAGGTTTTCGGACCTTTATATCAGGAACTTGATTAGCTCTTTCCAACTGGATCTTATCGGCCCGCTGGCTACAGATTTTCCGGGCCTCATCCTCAAGGGCAACGGCCAGGTGGATGAACTCACACATCCAGGCCTGGAGCGATTTCCTGTCAGGCAGGCACACTGGTCTCTTGCCGCGCAAATCCGGTCCGGGGAAATAATAGACATCAGTATGTTGGAGGTGTCATTGAAAGACGCAAACGGAAAAATATCGGGCCGTTTCAATCCGAAGGATCTTTCTTTTAAGGGAAATACGGATGTTCATATCCGGGATTTCAAGATATTATCAGGTCTTGCCGGAAAGAATCTTTCAGGGGAAGGCTCCATACAGGCAAGCCTGGAGGCTTATGGGAGGGAGAATACCCTTCTGGCTGACATGAAGGGGAAGGTCGGGGGGTTATCGCTTATTCCACCTGCCCTTTCAGCCCTTCTCGGCCCTGTCATCGAATATAAGGGGAGGATGGAAATAAAAGAAGCCAAAAATATTACTATCTCCCATATTGAAGTCGATACCGCTCCGGCAAAACTGACGGGAGAGGCATCGATTAATATTCTTAAAAAACACTTAAAAGGACAATGCCGGGTGAATATGCCTTCAATGACCGGGTTTTCTGAATTAATAAAAAGGCCTTTGGAGGGCGGATTAAAACTGGATATGGATATAGAAGGGCCTTTTGCGGACCCCGGGGTGCGGGCGAATGCCGAATTGAATAATCTCCTTTTTCAGGGTATACAATGTCAGAAAATACAGATGGCCCTTGACGTAGCAAGCTTGACTCCCAAACCGAAAGGGGATGTCAGAATCGATCTCAAATTTCCCGGGATGGAATTGTCAGCCCGGAGCGATTTTTCAGCCGACGCAAATCAGTTGGAATTGTCAAACCTGTTTATGATGGCCCCTGCGACGGAAATCAGAGGCGACCTTAACATCCCTTTTAATACCCTTATCCCGGAAGGGATCATACGGGGGGAATGCCGGGACCTCTCCTTTTTTGCCACTTTACTGAAAACAGAAATCAGAGGAAATGCCGGTTGTGAATTGCACTTATTTAAGGGAGAGACCGGACCGGAAATCGGACTTTTTCTTCAGGGGAGAGAGATAGAAACGCCCTTAGGGAATGCGGAAGAACTGCAAGTGAATGCCGGTCTCAGGGATTTATTAAAGGCATTCGGGGGATCTTCGGATATAAGAATCAAGGGATTTCACAAGGATAAAATACAGATTGAGGACCTCTCTGTTTCGGCTACCGGTGATATGAAACAGGTCTCTTTCGTATCACATATTAAAGGCACGTACGGCGAAGCCTTTGCACTAAAGGCCCGGGGAAACTTTTCCATTGATGAGACAGGTGAGAAGGTGCAACTGGAACTTTTTCAGGGGCAATATGCTGATTATCCTCTGTATCTGACAAAGACGATGTTCATCAATCTTTCGAAGAATGGATACGGCCTGGAAGATGCCGATTTTAATCTGGCTGAAGGCAAAATTCACATATCAGGGCTGTTCAACCCTGAATCAATATCCGGAGAGGTTCTTTTTCAGGACATATCATTGGACATTCTCTATTTATTTGGATATTCAAACCTGACAGGTTCCGCCTCAGGGCAAATAAAAATAAAGGGGGCACCTGACAATCCCGAGGCCGGTCTGGATCTTTCAGTCATCGACGCGAAATTAAACTATGAATACATCAAGGATTCCAAAGTCTTTGCTCCGGCACAACTAAGCGCGACAGGGAAAATCAAAAAAGACAGCATCCAGGGCACGATTTCCATTAAAGGATTGGCTGAAAAGCCCATTGAAGCAAGCTTTCATGTACCCGTGCTTTTCTCATTGTCACCTTTTTCCTTTTCAATCCCTTCGGAGGGCAAGATTGAAGGGAAGGCCTCCGCTGAATTTAATCTTGATATTCTTCCTGTGTTATTCAACCTTGAAGATCAGGTTTTTCAAGGAATTTTAAATCTGGCCGTATCTGTGGAAGGCGAGGTAAAAGCGCCAAAGATAAGCGGAAACATATACATCGCCAACGGGACCTATGAAAATCCCAATACTGGGACCATATTAAAAGATATCCGGATCTCTATCATTGGGCAAGAACAGAAACTGGTTTTAGAAAAGGCCCAGGCAACGGATGGAGAAAAGGGGAGGATTTCAGCCCAGGGCTGGCTCCGGATTATTTCCGCCGGGGACATCAGCTCACAAATGGACCTTAACCTTCAAGATGCCACTTTGCTCAGACGTTATGACAGGTCTGTCACAACAAACGGTCATCTTGTATTTTCAAGTTTAAATAAAAAGGCTGATCTTTCTGGCAATATCATTGTCGGGCCGGCGGAATTGACCATTCCTGAGCGCTTACCACCGGAGATCACAGACATGGAAGTTATCGAAATCAATCGTGTGGAAGGAGAAGATATCTCTGTACCGAAGCCGAAGAAGTCTAACTTTGCTGAAAATATTAACCTGAGCCTTAAAATTGACATCCCGGGGCGTGTTTTTGTCAGAGGCCGCGGCCTCGATTCTGAATGGAAAGGGGCACTCCAGGTTATGGGAAATGCCCAAAATCCTTCCATTACAGGGACGTTATCAATCGTCCGTGGTAATTTCATTTTCTTTGGCAAAAGATTTATTCTCACAACAGGCGCCATTAATTTTGACGGTATGGTCCCCACTATGCCGAGGTTTGAAGTCACGGCAGAAAACAGGCGATCCGACTTGACCGCCCGTTTACTATTTAAGGGCACTCCTTCGGAATTCAGTCTAAACCTGGAGTCAGAGCCAATTCTTCCTTCCGATGAGATTCTGGCCCGCGTCCTTTTCGATCGAAACATCAATCAAATCACACCAATACAGGCATTGAGAATTGCCGGGGCATTGAATACATTGAGCGGCAGGAGCGGCTTAATTGATTTTATGGGCAGGACCCGAAAATTTGTGGGGCTTGACCAATTGGAAATCAAACAATCCGAAGAAGGCAATGGAGAGACCTCGGTCAGTATCGGGAAATACCTGGCAGACGGTGTGTTCGTTGAAATGGAGAAAGGTATAGGCACGGATAGCAGCAGTAAGGTTCTGGTTGAGATAGAACTCACACCTAATACTACCATCGATAGTGAAACCGGCTCCGATTCGCAAGGCGGCATAGGGCTGAACTGGAAATGGGATTATTAGAATTCAAAAAACAATAAACTACTCAGCCGCACGGGGGCCAGATATCTTCAAGGTATTTTTTCATTCTCTTCCGACGTAATCCACGGAGAATAAAACCCAAGGGATTAAAACCCAAGGTACATCCCCATACCGTAATAGGAAATCCTGTCTTTGTAAAACTGACCATGAGGCGCATAGCCCTCATAAATTTCAGCCATTATTCGAAGACGTCGCTGTTCCGATTGCGCTGAATCAAATTCTATTCCTACTGCCAGGCTCGAATCTATAGACCATTCATTTTCTTCCCAACTCTTTAGATCCAAACCACCTAACCAGCGACCCATATGTAAGATATTTCGCAATCCCTGATATTCCACACCACCGTGAAATCCTAAAGGCTTTAGCTCACCGGGTTCACGGGAAAAAAAATATTCTCCTCCGGAATAGAAACGCCAACGGCGCCATTTCCTGGATACAAGCCATTCAAAAGATTCAAAACTAAGATTGATTCGTTGAGGCTTATTATTGATCAAGAATTCGTCACCCAGATGCGAACTTTGATGATAAACGCGAAAACGCATGGATGTTCGTCCCTGCCGGTAAGTAACAGGGAATC
>JBLIRS010000220.1:0-6298 GCA_049472415.1 bacterium
TGCGTGAAATAATAATCGGCAGTCCATCCGAACCCCGGTATATCAGCAAGATAATAACGTTTAAAAACGGGCATCTGACCGAAACCGGTGAAGATCATTATTGTTAGAGTAAAAAGATATGTGATCTTTAAAAATCTTCTCTCTTTCATCCGTATTTTAGCCTATCAATCGTTAATAATTTGTTTCCCTGTTCTCAGATTCAAAAGACTTCATTTAATATCTTTTAAACATCTAAAATGTTACGATTTTTTAAGATATCTGAAAAAACGGATTCCTGCGGCAGCCATTCCTGCAAAAGGGGCTATCAACATGGCTTTTGCCAAATTATCGGTATGTGCCATTAAATTGGGCACATGGTCCATATGAGGTTTACCCGGCCCCTTTTCAATGTGCTTATTCAATTCTTCAAAGGGAACAGGTGAGACGTAAATGGTATTGGTGCCCCCGTTTTCCATCTCCCCATAAATGTATCCATTTATCTCACGGGCTATATCATGAGCCTCCCGAACGATCTCATCCCTCGGACCTATCTTTTGTACCTGAGTTGGACAAATCTCTATGCAAGCCGGCAACTCCCCCTTTTCTATCCTGTTATAACATCTGTCGCATTTAAACATTACACCGTTTCCTACAAAGGGTGGCAAGATATTCAGATATATGCCCACACCGGTTTGACGTTCCGGTATATGCCAGGGACAAACACTTTTACATTTACTGCCGCCAAGGCATACACCTGAATGAATAAGGGTTATCCCATTTTTTAATTTCCTGGCAGCGCCAAAGGGACATAAATTCGCGCAGGGTGGATTCTGACAATGCATGCATCGCCGGGGAAACGTGTAAGTAAGGCTTTCACCGTTTAATTCAATGGTAGCTCTCTGAATGAAGACCCAGTTATAAGGGGTTAACCGATCGGTTACATCCCTGTTTTCGGACCAATCCGCTGCTTTTACCCTGTTTGGATACATCTTGGGAAATGGTTTCTTCGGTTCGGGAAATTTTGACTTGTTGGTCTCTTGACAGGCCTCCACACATGCTTCACAACCTATACACTTTCTTATATCTATTAAAGTAGCAAGCTCTTTTTGGCTGGCCCCTTCCACGACTTCAGGCAGCACAATTCTAGAAGCCGCAATCGCGCCAACGGCTGAAATGCCTTCCTTTAAAAATGATCTTCTGGAGATTTTATTTGACATAAGCGTTTCCTTTAAATGGTATTATAACTTTTATTTCTTTAACAATCCATAGAAAGGCCAACAATTTTAACTTCTCAAAAAACGTGTGCTTTGAAAAAGTTAAACTTTACAAACTTTCTTTTTAACTTTAGGCACTTGACACTTTAGGCACTTTAGTGCACTTTCTTTTTAACTTTAAGCACTTTTTTACGAATTTTCCAAAATAATAATCCGAAAAAATAACTAGATAATGAAACCTAAAGAAAACCTTTTATGAAATTTTTTATCTTATATTAAAAACATTATTTGGGAGGTCAATAGAATGCCGATCATGATGGAAGTCGTAGAATGGCCCGATCCGTTTCCTTCGGATATGATATATCGCTATCCGGAAACAGGTTCCGCAGACATCAAGCTGGGGGCTCAACTGGTGGTCAGGGAAACACAGTCCGCTGTCTTTTATAGAGACGGGAAGGCCTGTGATTCATTTGGCCCCGGACGACATACCCTTTCCACATTTAACCTTCCCATAATCACAAAACTTTTTAGCGCTCCCTGGGGCTTTGAGAGCATATTCAAGGCAGAGGTATATTTCATAAACCATAAAACCTTCATCGACTTAAAATGGGGCACACGTGAACCCGTGGCATTTCGGGACAGCGAACTGGGTCTTGTGCGGCTGAGAGGGTTCGGGGTTTACAGTTGCAAAATTACGGAGCCCCTTCTGTTTATAAACCAGTTGGTAGGCAGGGAAGCCACATACACTACATCCCAAATTGAGGAATATTTAAGGAACATCATTGTATGCAGATTAAATGATCTCATGGGTGAAAAACTCGATACGATTCTCAATCTGCCAAAAAATTTTGAAGAACTCGCAGAGGAATTGAAGAAAAAGCTATTGGATGAGTTTGGGAAATATGGCATCGAGCTGCTTGATTTTTTTATCACTTCAATGACGCCACCTGAAGAGGTACAAAAGATGATTGATGAGCGAAGCGGTATGGGAGCGGTTAAAAATCTCGATCAGTTCTTAAAATTCAAGCTGGCAAAATCCATGGAGGCCCAGGGCGGCGCAGGCACAATGGGCGCCGGTGCAGGGATTGGATTGGGAGTAGGTATGCTGATGCCCGGTTATATGAGCAAGGCCTTTTCTTCGGAGCAAAAGGACCTTGAACATGAATCCATACCAACCATACAATGCCCTGAATGCCTGGCACACACCCCTGAAAACAGCCGTTTTTGCTATAAATGCGGTCATCAAATGGTGCGCACAAGTGTTTGCCCAAATTGCTCAAAGGTTGTGCCCGTCCACGCCAATTTCTGTTTAAATTGCGGATTAAACCTAAAGACAAAACCAAAATGTTCACAATGCAATATTGAGCTTCCTCCCGGGACAAAATTCTGCCCTAATTGTGGTGAAAAAATAGGTTAGCCGGGAAGGCTTTTCTATGTCCACCCCTTTTCTAGTTTCAGTCAAATGTCCTGAATGCGGGGGCCCTTTACAATATCCGGAAGGGGCATATACCTTTAAGTGCCCCTACTGCGGTTCAGTTTTAAGAATCAAGAAGAACGGAGTAGACCTTAAATATATCATTCCATCACGTATTCCAAATAAAAATGAGCTGCACCTAATAATAAAAAAGGCCCTTTGCGACAAGAAAGCCCCTTCGCAAAGGGAGCCGGAGCCAATGAGCATAAACAAGATTAACACCATATTTAAACCTTTCTGGTATTTCAAAGGGATGCTTTATTACAACCATGCCTCAAAGACAGAGAATGACACACTTGCAAAGACTTGGTATTATTCCTTCCAGGCAAATCCGGATTTTGCGGGCACGCTTAGCTCCCTTAGCGTCAGGGCAGAAGTGCTCACCCTTCAGCCCTATGATAAGGAAACGATTAAAAGAATGGGAGTCGCCCTCCCCCTCTTATTAGACAAAGAACAGGCTTTCAGATACGCTGAATCCGCCGCTGATATGAGCTTTCAATGTGAAGCCGGTCATGCGTTATATAAAAGACTGCACTTTATAGGGGAACACTTCTTTATTATCTATTATCCTGTGCTCCAGGTCATCTGCTCCGGGACAAACAGAGACCGGACCTTTTTGATCGACGGCATTGGGAAAACCCTCCTTGAACATAAAGCCGGAAAGGCAAAAACAACCCCGGAAGGTTATAAAGAGGAGGATTTCCATCATATCGAGCTCTTATCCCACCGATGCAAGAATTGCGGTTATGACCTGGACGCCAAAGATTTCGACATCGTCTTTTACTGTAACGTATGCCAAAGGCTCTGGCTTCTTAAAAACGGCGAATATCATGACTTAAAAATAAAGGTGCTGGATGCAAAGGAGCATAAAAATTGTGTTTATATACCATTTTGGAGATTCGAGGTGCATATTTCCTCAAAAGAAGCGGGTCTTGATATGAAGACGATTCATGATTTAAGCACATTTATGAAGATGGGAAGATTCCTATTGAGGAACGAAGATCCGGAAAGGCCTATCAGATTATACGTGCCCGCCCTCGTCACAAGAAACGCTCGGGCTTTACTGAAGCTTGCAACCAGGATCAATATGCATCAGCGGGCCTTGCCGGTATCTCAAAACGGAAATTTCCCCATTGACAAAATATTAAATGCCTCGCTTACCGAAGATGAGGCAGAAGAGATGCTTCGGGTTATCGTCTTTTCGGTTATCGGCCGTCAGGATCGAAAAGCCCTGGATTTTTACAGGGATTTTACCATCGACGTCACAAAGAAGGAGCTCCTTTGGTATCCTTTTGAGGATAAAGGAAACTTTCTTGTGGACAATTTCCATCAATACAACTTTCCCAAACAGTCTATGGATATAAATGTTTATTCGTAACGTAATGCTTCGATCGGATCAAGTAAGGCGGCGCGCCGGGCAGGATAAAATCCAAAAAATATTCCAACCGCCGCTGAGAAAAATAAAGCGAGCAGGATGCTTTTCAGCTCCAATAAAGTGGGAAACTCCAATAACCTTTCAACCAGCCTGGCCCCTCCCACACCAAGCAGGATACCAAGCAGCCCTCCTATAACAGTTATGAGGATAGATTCGATCAAAAATTGTTTGATTATATCTTTGTTTTTTGCCCCTATGGCCTTGCGAATACCTATTTCCCTTGTCCTTTCCGTTACCGAAACAAGCATTATATTCATAATGCCTATCCCTCCCACCAATAAAGAGATGCTTGCGATACTGCCGAGAAGGATCGTAAATGTCTTTGTAAAATCGGTGGCTGTCTGAATCATCTCAGCCTGATTGTAAATCTGGAAATCGTCAGGCATGTCGGAAGGGATTCGATGTCGTCTTCTAAGCACTGCGGAAACTTCTTCCTGCACATCCTGGAGGGCGCTGCTGTCCAATGCCTGTACGTCAATCTCATGAAGATAATCCAGTCCGAACAATTGTTTCATTGCGGTAGTATAGGGGATAACTATCTGGTCGTCAGGATTGAACCACCCTTGATCACCTTTTGACTTCAAGACACCTATCACGCGAAAATTTACACCTTTTATCTTGATTATCTCACCCAAGGGGTCACTTTCTCCGAAAAGCTTTTTTGCAGTAACAAACCCGAGTACTGCCACTTTCGCAATCCTTTCCGCCTCCATTTCTGTAAAACCCCTGCCTTTTTCAATGGTAAAATTCCTTATATCCAGATAGGTTACGGCTGTCCCGATTACAGAAGACGGGGTATTTTTATTAAAATATTTTATTTGTGCGCCACCCCGAACCACAGGGGCGACACGCCGTACGGAAGGTATACCCTCCACAATAGCCTTGGCGTCTTCTATTGTAAGATTTTGATAAGTGTCGGTTATGACTCCCCGATGGGAACCCCTTTGACCCGGCCTGACAATAAGTATATTGGTTCCCATGGAGGAAATACGTTCCATGACCTGATTCCGGGCGCCCGCTCCCAGCGCCAGCATAGAGATCACCGCTCCCACACCTATAATGATTCCGAGCATTGCAAGAAAAGACCTGAGCTTGTTTGCCCAGAGACTTTTCAGAGCCATTTTGATGATTATCCAGAAAAGCATTTTCAAGCCCTTTTTGGTTTAATTGATATCTACGATACGCCCATCCTTAAGGCGTATCTTCCGCTTGCAGCGTTCTGCTATATCCTGCTCGTGAGTTACAATGATAATAGTGCGACCCTGTTTATTGAGGTCCTCAAAAAGAGACATCAATTCTTCACTTGCCTTGCTGTCCAGATTCCCGGTAGGCTCGTCAGCGAGGATCAGCTCGGGGTCCGTCACAATGGCACGGGCAATGGCAACCCGCTGGCACTGTCCTCCTGAGAGCTGACTGGGTTCGTGATTTATCCTCTCGGAGAGACCGACGGTTTCCAGGGCATCTTTGGCAAGACTTTTTGCCTCACTCCTGCCGGAATACAGCAAAGGCAACTCAACATTCTCCAAGGCATTCATTCGGGGCAAGAGGTTAAAGGTCTGGAAAACAAAACCTATCCTGCGATTGCGAATCTCCGCGAGGCTGTTTTTGGAAAGCTTCGTAATGTTCTCTCCCATTAGATAATATTCCCCGGAATCCGGCCGGTCCAGGCACCCGATGATGTGCATCAAGGTCGATTTGCCGCTTCCCGAGGCACCGGTTATTGCCAGCATCTCACCCTTGGAAACCTCAAAAGAGACACCGTTCAGTGCCCTGATGATATTTCCGCCCAGTTTATAGTTTTTAACAAGGGACTCCGTCCTGATCATCTTCTTCTCATTCTGCGGGCCGAACTCAATGTTCTCCTGCCCGGAGAATTGCTCCACCGGCTTTCAGTATCCTCTTTGTTCACCTTTATTTCTTCACCTTCCTCCAGGCCGTTTATCACCCTGATCTTCTCGCCATTATCTATTCCTGTCTCTATGGACCTCTCCATGATATTTCCGTCTTGATTTACAACCTCCACGTACGGCTCACCCTGTCTGCGTAAAACAGCATCAATAGGTATCAACAGGACATCATCCTCCTCTGCTGTAATAATCTTTACATTTGCAGTCATTTCCGGCTTCAGCAAATATTTTTCCTCCCCCAGGACCTCTAATTTTACCTCAAAGGTTACAACATTGGATATGTTTACAC
>JBLIRS010000221.1:0-6287 GCA_049472415.1 bacterium
GGCAGGAGAAAGAAACGTGTGCTCATAAAGATTATTGGTGATTGAAAGACCTGACACTTTTAAGCCTAATCAGCTTCTGGGAAAGTATAGCTTTCCCAAAAACTGATAGGTAGTTAGGGGATTAAGAGTCGGGTATAGCCCTTTTTATATTAATTGATTGAGCTATCTCATAAATTACAAGGTTGGACCCTTTTATTATCTGCTTCATTGATTTACCGCATTTCGGGCATTTCCAGCGAACAATATAAGGCTCTTTACGTGTGTTTACTCTGGGAATGATAACACAATCACAACAATGCATCTCTTTTGGGTCAATTGTTTCCATTATTTCCTCTTTTATAGAATATGTAGTTTCCATTTTAACCTCTTTTGGAATGTCAAAGCACGCGGATGTCAAAGGTGTCAAAGGGACGGTTCTTTTGACATTGACTGATGCCTGTTTCAAAAGGACGGTTACTCCGATGTCAGGTTGATGTCAAAGAATCGTCCCCATGACATCCATATTCATCCTTAAATCCTTTAAATCCTCTAAGGAACTGTCCCCCCTGACATGCTGACAACATCTGTACCCCTGAGATCCTTTCTGAAGTAACCGTCCCTTTGACATCGTTCGATCCTTCTCCTCCTTTATTTATAAGTCTGTGGAGCTGGAAATATTTTTCAATATGCATTGGACTTTTTTTTATTGCGTTAGAATTTTGTCAAATTAAACAAATGGTTAGTCTTTAAAGCCAGAAATATATTTCATCAATAAGATATATTTCCTAAAAAAAATAATTTGATTATTAGACTATATTATTTATATGATTTATCGAATATGCCGGCAATATTGAAATATCCCGGTGAGAAGGGAGTAGGGGAGTGGAAAACAAATTCTTGATTTGTCATCGTGGGGCATTGGGAGATTTTGTCCTTACATGGCCCGCGCTTCATGCGCTTAGGAATTTTCTGCCTGATTTCAATTTTTTAGGTCTGGGACGTCCTGAATATATGCGTTTGGCTAAGAAATTGGGTCTTGTTGATTCAATTTATGATGTTGAAGCATCGGGATTTATTGATTTTTTTTCAGGCAAGGCACTCCCGAAAGAGATGGGTGTCCCAATAGGCGCTGTATTGTGGCTTGCTCAGGGAAGAGCAGTGGAGGATCTTTTGAAAATGTCCGCCTCTTTACCTGTTATTCTTGTCCCTCCTTTCCCGTCAAAGCGGATGCATGTGGCGCTTTATCATTACCTGGCAATAAAATCCCATTTTCCAATAAAGGAGTCATATCCTCTTTCTCCTCATTTTCAACTTGATGTTAAAAAGGAGAAATACGCCCTGATTCATCCGGGTAGCGGGAGTTTTTCTAAAAATTTTCATCTGCAATTTTATCTGGAAGTGGCTGAGATTTTGAGACAATCGGACTATGCCGATGTAAGGTTCATTTTGGGACCTGCCGAGGATGAAAAAATAGCCAAAGGGCTCAGGCGGGAAAAGATCCACAGGCCTAGAGATGCGGAGGCCCTGGCAGAGATGCTCGCCGGAGCATCGCTTTATATAGGTAATGATTCAGGGGTTAGCCATTTGTCAGGGGTCCTTGGGACATCCTCTATAGTCCTTTTTAAAACTACGGACCCGGAGGTTTGGGGTGTTTTGGGCCGCAGGGTCATAAATATAAAGTCCGGTAACGAGGGCTCTGCATTGAGAAAGATTCAAGAATCCATACAACTCCCTCTGTTATTCTACTAGTAACACATTTATATGCGTTGCCGTCAGGGTTGAATTCTCGTCATTGAACTGCCCTATGGCCGTTAAATATTTGACCCTGGCATTTTCCAGTCGATCTTCCAGTTCTGTTACAAAATTTTCAAATGATGTGTGAAGGTGGCGGGTCAAGCCCTGGGAAATGGAAAAGAAGCCGGTCTCCCCATAGGGCCGTATCTTAGGTGAATCAGCCAATCCATTCAGATCAATTACAACTCCGGCCCTTCCTATACGATGAAAGAGACCCACGCCGTCTAAACTGATTGTTATTTCATCTGTTGAAAGATCCTCCAACGCATCGGGACTGGCCGGAAACCAGCTTATATTCATTAATGCGGGAGCCCCTGCGATATTCTCTACTGTTTGGGCCTTAAAATCCACGGGGTCCTTAGGGACATCACCAAAGGCATTTACAAAGCCTTGCACCTTTACAGGGGAACCTGTATCAAGGGAAGAGATACTATTCTCCCCTGTAGCAATCTCATAGTTATTCGGATCTGCGTCAGTATCCGTATTAAAACCCGTTCCCTGGAAGTCGAATATACTAACACTACGGCCATCTATGGAACTGAGGGTAATATCAATCTGATTAAGAATATCATCCGCTGTGTTCACTGTTCCCCTGAGGGTTGTAAGTTGTAGCTGAACAAAGCCTGCATTCAGCTCACTATCCGTGGCGTCTAATTCTCCGAAAGCCGTGATGCGCTGACCCACGGATATATCGCTGGTGTTGTATGGGCGTGTGGAGAATTGACGGCTAACCCGGGTGTTGGCATCCAGATATACGGTTACCGTGTCATTAAAGACTATACTATTATTTTCCCGTATCAGGGTGGCGCCTTTTACACTCAATGAGTTGGCGTCCCGGCCGGTGACATTCCCAGTCACCACATCAAGGTCGCCGCCGGGTACGTCGAAACCTGCACGAACCTCGCGCGCTTCAAATTGAAATGGTTTTAAATTTAAATTTAGATTACCGAACACTATGGTCGGGGTTAAAGGTTTTATAGTGTTTAGTTCGTTTAGCTCGTCCAGTCCATCCTGTCCTTGATAATGATTTCCGTTTATTGCATAAACAGTATTAGATTTGGCAGTTACTTCCATGACGCCGAAACGATCATCCCCGCCTGAGATAATATGAATAAAAGGGTGGATAATGACTGAAAAACTTCCCTGATTCACGTTCACTTCTTTGAGAGGCCCTCGCAGACGCTGGAGCTTGGGATTTTCCGGAATCACATCCGCAAGCAAAAGAGGTTGTACTATCAATACGTTTGGATCAACGTCATCTATTTTGTTTGAGGCATCCAGGTTAAAGTCCAAAGTCAGGTTCTTGGGCATTCCCGGTAGAATGTGAAGAGAGTTGGAACCTTCCAGGTATACGCTTGCTTCCAAAGTTGTGATCGCATTTCCGTCAACATCCAGGATTGTATGGATTTTTTTAGCCTCGCCCATATCATCCTCTACCCATATATCCGCGTCTTTATAATCTAATGTCAGTGTGGCTTTGTTATAAAATCCGGAGGGAATGGAAGCGGCTGTCAGGAGTTCCGTCATCTCTGTATATTGCGCGAAATCCACCTCTATGGAAGCGGGCAATGTCTCAACTACGCTCCCGTCCACCTTGGTCAGCGAGAGAGAAATTACATCTACCATATATCTAACAAAATCACCTTCTGTATCCGTTAGGCCGATAATGACTTCCCCCGGTTCCTCCTCATCCGTTACACGTCTGCATCCCGATACACTCAAGGTAATCGCAAAAAGACATAATCCAAAGATGCTTATGATCAATAAGGAGAATAATCGCATACGGAAAGAGTATGAAGATAGAAATCCTTTTGGTGAAATCATACAGCCACTCCTTTTTGTTTATTTGTATTTTTAAACTAAATTGAATAATTCATTAATTTATATTTTTGAGAAAAAATATGATATAATTATATATATGATAAGCTTCTGTTTGTCAAGTAATTTTGATGGAGAGCATGGGGACATAAAAAACTGGATACTTGACTTAATTATATTAAGAGTATTATGGTTGTCAAGGATTAAGCCATTAACTGAATTAACTTTAGGCACTTGACACTTTAGGCACTTTTTTTTATTAAAACTTTATACCATTTAAACTACAATATTAGGTATTTCCAATTCTCCGTTACGAAAGGCTTCAGTGAAGGCTTTTACAACCCTTGGATCGAATTCCGTTCCCGAACCTTTAGAAATGATGTTTTTGGCGTCAAAGGGCGACATTGCTTTTCGGTAAGGACGATCACTTACCAGAGAGTCATAAACATCTGCAACGGTGAGTATCCTGGCTTCCAAAGGAATATCTTCTCCATTGATATTATGATATCCTTTGCCATCATATTTTTCATGATGCGAAAGGATAATAGGAATGATACGGCCCAGCGGGTTTCCCAATGGCATCAGCAGGTCTAGCGCTCCATCCACATGGCCCTTCATTTTTTCGTATTCATCTTTTGTTAATTGGGCCGCCTTGTATAGAATTTCCCGGCTGACTTTAAGCTTGCCAAGATCATGCAGTAAGCTTGCAGAACGTATATCTTCAATACTTTCGGGACTGAATCCCAGATTGGCTGCAATTCTTGCCGCATAGAAAGAAACGCGATAGCAGTGGTTGGATGTGTATTCATCCTTGGAGATGAAGTGACGTAAAAGGAGGACTATCCCCTGGTAAGTCCTTCTCAGTTCCTTTATTTGTTCTGCCTTATGCTCGTAAAGAGTCCCCATTGCATAAGCAGTTATAACCAGTATGCTGGCCCAGGCCGTTACGTCATACCATTGCTCTCCAAAGGATTTTAATTTTACGGCGCTATTTAAAAATGCGGGATTGTAATATGTTCCAAGACTGACGAGAAGCACGCTTGCCAGAGCCGTCAGGGTAGCGTGCCGTCGTCCATAAAAATACGCGGAAAAAAGAGTTGGTAAGGTATATAACCCCAGTAATATACGATGGGAAGCTACCAGATAGTTCATGAGGCCAACAATAACAAACATAGAAAGAACCAGCCACAGCTCTTTGTTTACCATTTCTATCTGATGTATAAAAATTTTTTTCCAGTTTTTTTTAGGGTAATATGAGTTATATGAAAAAAAAGGCTTAGGGTTATTTGAAAATCCATTTTGATTCTGATTAAAATCCTCATTAGTGTTCTGTTCATGGTCTATTTTCGAGTAAAAATCTTCTTTGTAATCGCTTGTATTATTTGTTTCAGGAGGATTTTCATCTAAGGCAGAGGCAGCTATCCCTTGACCATTATTTGTATTTTCCACATTAGTCTTTTTTATGCTCATCTTTTTCCCGGCCATCTTTTTCCTCCAGGAACATCAAATAGGGCTTAAAATTTGAAAATGCTTTTATATTTTTTCCGGTTTCTGGGATGTTTTTTAAAAACCATGATAATTTAATCGGAAAAAAAGAGGAAAAACTTAAAATTTATGCAGTAATCAGGGCCTTTTCCGGTGGTATAAAATCCCGACCAGATTGCGGAGATATTGCTCATCACTGACATTTTCCACAGGAAAGTTTACAATGGATTTAAAATAATTAGTGAGCTCTTCGTACAGTTTTATCCTGGATTCAGGCAGAAGCCTTTCCCTGCGAAGCAAAGCCTTCAGAAGCATTGAAAATTCACTTGGGGTAATCTGCTGTCTTGCCCTTGAGATTAGCTGGGGGTAAGAAAAGAAAGAATTGAATTTATCAGGGGAAATATGTTCGACGCAGGGAGGAGAAAAATGCCTTTCATAGATCACTACAGTAGCTGCGACCATATCGCCTATGCGCTGGTTCTTTGAAGAGAACATACAAACAAATCCACCCAGAAGATAAAAAAGGGGTATTGTGTCTATTCCCCGAAAAAGATTGCGAAGTACAATTTGGCCTAATCTTAGCTGAAAACCGTCTTTATCTACCACCCTCAGGTTAAAAAGCCTCTTTCCGGGTGACTGCCCCCGGAATTTCCATTCGAAAACTATATAGTAAGCCCAGCCAGCCACCATTTGAGCAATAAATATGAAAGCCGCCCTTAGTTCCGGATTGATAAGAGAAAATATGCCGGCCATTTTAAAGACCGCTGTCACTAAGACAGAAATAAAAAGGCTGTCGATTAAAAGGGCGATAAACCTGGACCCCGGTCCTGCCAGTGTAAGAGCAAGGTTGATTCCTTCGGGTGTGGTTATAAAGAGACGATTTACTATTGGTGAGTCATGGTTTGAAATTTGTAATTTTTCGGGCATCCTTTTTTTTACTGTTCTGCTCTAATATTTTTTTTGCCAATAAAACCAAAATAATAAATAAGAAATAATACTTCTATAATTCCAAATAGTATTTTAAAATTATAGGGTATAATGGGTTTGTGATACTGGGAGAAAAAGGCTTCCACTATACCCGCCCATACCAGTAACGAACTCAAGCCAAAAAACAATGTCAGAATATCCTTGCCGGCCATGGATAATTGGCCCACGCGTGAATACCTGTTACTTTTGAGTAATGATTTTCCGATAAGAAAGCCCGCCTGACC
>JBLIRS010000222.1:0-6260 GCA_049472415.1 bacterium
GTTTCATAACATAATCATACGCGCCCGCCCGAAGAGCAGAGATAGCCGATTCAATAGATGAATGACTGGTTATCATCAACACCTGGGTATCCTGCTTGAGCCGCTTTATTTCATTCAGAAGCTCTATGCCGCTTATCCCTTCCATCCTGATGTCCGATATAACGACAGGATAATGGTGCTTATTGAAAGCCTCAAGGGCCTGCTCTCCGCTTGCCACTGCTGTTACTTCATGACCTTCCTCGGTAAGGACCTGGGTCAACAGCCCCCTTATAGTCTCTTCATCATCTACAATCAATATACGTGTATTCATTGATTTATTACCCTTTTTAGATTTACAAATCCTTCAGGACATAAAAGTCCATGGCCTTTAATACCCCCTGATTCAAAATCTATTAACATAACTCTTTCACCCGCTTTTTTTGACCGATACATGGAATCATCATTTCCTTTGTCAGGGAGCCCATATCTTCACCATCTTCGGGAAAAGAGGCAACTCCTATAGTCACGGTGAAATTCTTCTCCGGTGTTACATTGTTTCCCTGAAAGGGATGGTTTTCAACAAGATCGCAGATTTCCTCAGCAAGGGCCTTGGCGTCTTCCTTTTTCGTTTCCGGAAGGAGAATGGCAAACTCATCGCCTCCATATCGTGCAAGCACGTCCGATCTCCTTAAGCGCTTTTTGAGTATATTTGCCAGCTCTCGGAGCACATTGTCACCCTCCGATTTCCCATGGGCTTTGTTATAAGAAGCAAAGAAATCCAGGTCTACAAGGAGCAAGGAAAAGACATTCTCATGCCTGCGACAACGAAGGATTTCCGCTGAGAAGGTATCATGAAAGTAACGATAGCTATGCAAACCTGTAAGATCATCCTGAATCGCCGTCTCCCAGAAAGCCTCTCTCAGGCGATCCAGCTCACTCTTGTTCTCTCTGAGGATCTCCGCCAGATTATGATTTTCAGTAATGAATCGTGCCTTTTCAATAGCACGGTTTACTGTAGCCCTAATCAGATCAATATCTTTAAAGGGCTTTATAATATAATCATATGCTCCTATCTGCATGGCTGAAATAACCGTTTCTATAGCCGGAAAGCCGGTTATCATCAACACCTGTGTCTCTGAGTTAAGCTGTTTGATCTCCTTCAGGAGTTCGATCCCGCTCATCCCCTCCATCATGATATCCGAAATGACTACAGGGCAGGGTTCTTCCCTGAAAATCTGAAGGGCCTTTTCTCCGTTTGAAACCGCTGTTACCTCATGCCCGTCCTTAGTGAGAATTTGAGATAGAATACTACCTATTGCCTCCTCATCATCCACAACCAGAATACGCATATTAGTTTCCATCTCCTTTCATCCCCAATTTTCCCTCTTGATCAAATACAGGGATCTTGGGTATCTCCGATTATGCTAAGACTACCTTTTTTTCAGGCTTAAGCCTTATTCCTTCCTAACATAAATGAGTTTTTTTATTTAAGGCTTTTACCGGAAAGTTGATCACAAATGTGGCGCCCTTTCCAGGTTCGCTTTCCACAAGGATGTCGCCACCATGATCCCTTATTATCCCGTAACTAACAGAGAGCCCGAGCCCGGTTCCTTTTCCCACTGGTTTGGTGGTGAAAAAGGGCTCGAAAAGTTTTGTTAAAAACTCCTCCGGGATACCCGGGCCATTATCGCTTATTTTAACTGAGATGTGCCCATTATTAGCCAAAGTTTTAATCTTCACCAATCCCGGCCTACCCTCCATCGCCTGCTGAGCATTGATAAGGATATTCATGAGCACCTGTTGTATCTGATTAGCATTGCCCATTATTTCAGGAAGATTTGTCGTCAATTCCTTTTCAAGCTTTATCTGGTTGATCCCAAGCTGGTGGTCCACAATCGCAATGGCATCTTGCACCACATTATTAATTTCAATAGGTCCAAACCTTACCTTCTCCTGTCGTGTAAATTTCAATAGATTTTCTATAATAGACTTACATCTTTTCGTCTCCTTCTCTATAATAGTCAGGTTATTAAAGAGAGGATCGCCCTTTTCCACTTTCCTTAAAGACAACTGTGTATAACCGAGAATGCCGGCCAGGGGATTTTTTATTTCATGGGCAATTCCGGCGCCCAACTGTCCAAAGGCTACCATCTTCTCAGAGTAGATCAATTGGGTTTGAGTCTGTTGAAGCGCTTCTTCCCGGGTCTTGAGTTCTGTAGCCATCTTGTTGAATGAATCAGCCAGGTTTCCTATTTCATCACGGGATTTTATATCGATCTTGATGTCAAATTGCCCTTTCCCCATAATATCGGTTGCGACTGAAAGCTTTTCTATAGGACGGGTAATCCTGTGAGACCAAAAGAGGCTTAAGATCGCAAACACAGTAAGTATAATCAGTGAGACCAAAATTACGTCTTTCAGCTTTTGTTTGGCAATCGAGTACGCCGTGCTCTTGGGGACTTGAACTCGGACAAGAATATTGCCAAAATCCACCCTGGCAAAGCCACCCACCATCTCCACACCTTCCTGGGTATACTCTATGGTGAAGACCTTGGCCAGGCTCAGTTTTTTATCAAGGTTATCAAGTTTATGGGGCAAGTCCACAGGGGTGCGGCGGATCACTTTCTGGTAATCGGTATCCGCCAGGATGATCCCTTCATCATCTACAAGAAAAGGATTTAATTTGTCCGACCTTTCAACAACGCGCAACAGGCTTTCAAGGCAAACCACTGCCGTTATCACCGACACACTCTTTCCATCCGGAGAGACAAAAGGAACAGCAAGGGTCATGGTCGGCAGCTTCTCGGACATTGTGGAGTTTCTAACGAAAACCTGTCCGGATTGAATCCTGTCAAAAGGGAGGGGATGTTTTGTTCTAAATATAATAAAATCCTCTTTAGCCAAACCGGCTTCATTGAGCATCTTCATATCCTGGATTGTGAAAAGCTCCTTTCCATCCTCATAGATGGAAACTGCTACAAACTCGTGGAAGTCTTCAAAAATCATCTTGATCATTCTTTTTTTCTGTTCATATATTAACTGGTCATCGTAAAGGATCCGGGCAAATACTTGCAGCCTTTCCTGAAACGCGTCGAAGATTGTGCGGGTTTCCTGGGACGTATGAAGCGCGATCATCGAGGCAAATTGGTGAATCCAGTCTTTTTTGTCGTTATGAAAGAGCTTTGCCATTCTGAAGGTAATGACACCGACTACAACTGTAACGACGATCAATACCGAGATGAGTATCTTGAATCTTAAAGGGAAATAAAGTCCCTTTTTTGAAGACTTACTGTGCATGTATCAAAATCCCCTATTTAGTATACGTGACTTATATGTTATATTACCGGCGGCATCCACCGACTCAACAACAACTACATTTATGCCAGGCTCCAGATGAACAGTATGGGTGAATTTACCGGATTTATTAGTCAGGATTTGTTTACCCTGAACAAATACGGCAGCACTGGGCTCAGTTTCTCCTGTCAGGACAATATCCTGAGCATCTTTATTAATTTCATCGGAAAACCTGAGATTGAGCACGGGGCCCTTACAATCCTCCACAATCTTGATATTCCTTGCCTCACTAAACAGGCCTTCCCTGCTATCTTCTTTTCCGCTTACCTTCCAGTAATATTCCCCCTCCTTAAGATTGCCGTGCATAAAATTAGGCTTAAAAAGGTCGCTATCCTCTATCACGTGCCGGAAATCGGGGTCCTTTGCCAGTACGAAATGATATGAGTCAGCGCCTGCCAAAGCTCTCCAGGCAAACCGAATACGGGGAGGAAGATCCCTGTAATAAAATATATCTCCTTCAGCCGGCCCGGATAATGTTGGTGAGGGCAGTAATGGCTGAGGAGATGGCGGGGCTTCCCCCGGGTTTACAGTAATGCCGTTATTTTTCTCTACCAGAACTACGCGGCCCTGAGCAGCCACTTCAGCTACACCTTCATAAACAGCAACCGTCGAAGACTTATCGGGATTGATTGTAATCATAAAATTGGTCTTCGTATTTGTGCCTTCCGCCGATTTCACCCTCGTCATTGAACTGGGTGTGTTAATTTCCACTTTGAATGAATCTTTTGTGTCCCCTTTTATCCTGCCCCTAAGTTTTCCATCGGCCATTTCCAAGACCGATCTTTTACCCAGAAAAGGGTCCAGCGCCAGAGACTTGATTATTATCAGGGAATTTTCCCCCATCTTAATCTCATTATCCCCGTCCAGTGTGATCAGGGCCGATGATTCTTTATAGGTTTGGATGGAGTCCCTGCTATACAAACTCATTCCTTTATTAGCCGGTTTCCAGGCGATAGCCCCGGCACGTTTTGCCTTTACATTGTTCTCTTTTTGTGCAAGAACGGCTATTACACTTGTCATATCCCCGGCGGTCTCTATCTGAAGCTCATTAAGTGAGGGTCTTGAAAGACTTCTTAAGGTCGACATTCCATCGTAATTTACCATCTCTTTAAGAGAAGTCCCTGACGGAAATATGAAATTCAGAAGAATAAGAAAAAGGCAGAAAAATACAAGGACCGTCACAACCACAATACTTGCTTCAAGAAAACTCCCCATGATAGATTTGATATATTTAATAATCATAACCTAAATCAATATTTCCCTTGTATTCTAAAGAACCATCCATAAACAGAATAATCATTCTCTGAAAATTCATTATCCGAGAAATCGGTAAAATTGAATCCCACACCCAGGCGGAGGTGCTTAACGGCCTCCCAGGTAAATTCCGTGAGCCATCCCTCACGGCTATCATCCGATTCGTTTTGAAGGAGTATCCGGTATTCGGTACCAAAATCAATCTGTTTCCAGATATGAAAATTCAACCGCTGGATCATCAGATAGGTATGCGTTTTCATGGAAAATCCATCAACTGTTTTTTCCAGTTTAAGCTTTGCCGCTCCCTTGCTCACCCACTCCAGGTACCTGGAATCCAGCGATGTTTCCAGAGAGGCGACATCCTTCTTTGTCTCAAGTGATTCAGTTTCAGCATCAGCAATATCCAGGGGGCTCTGATCGGTTAACTGTGTGTACCTGGTGAGAGCATTGAACCGATCATTCTTCACCGGCCGGAAAGCCAGACCGATACTGCGTTCCTCAAATCTGGCTTCCGTCTCTCCCGTGATTTCATCCCGTGTCTTGCTGTAACGGTATTTGCCTAAAAGGGTGAATTCTGGATTGAGTTTCAATTCGACCCGGTTTGATGTCAAAAATTGCGTTAGTTTATTGTTCCCATTCTCCTTACGCACTTCATCACGGGTTGACACCTTTATCCCGGACGGATGAGCGAATGTTATTCCTGTTGTAATAGTATGGCGGCTCAGTGCCTGTGGATTCGAATCTATTTCGGTATATTCACCTCCAAGGAGGAATGTGAAACCTTTGGTCAATTCCTTCTGCCATTGAGCACCCATCACGGATAAAGCACGACCACTATTGTTTGAACGTTCCCATTGGTATTCTGAGTACACCTTGCTCTCAGGCCCTATGGCCCTCTCCGCGCCCAAAACTGTGGATGTGGCATGGCTGCTCTGATCATCGGACAAACGTTCAGTAAGGTAAAGACGTCCTCTGTCGAGATCAAGGACTGTCCCGCCCTGGAGTGAATTACCCAGACTCCCGGTAGTTCCGCTTGCCTTGAATGACAAAACAGAGTTTATCTGGTATTCCGTGCCCAGTGTAGTCTGATTATTCTGCGGGCCTGTGATTGTCTGTTGATGCTCCATCTCTGCTGTCAGCCTGTCGAAGGGTTTATAGCGAAACCTTGCTGCGGCAAAATCGGAGTTCTCTAAGGAAGTGCCGTTGCCATCCCTGGACTGTCGGGCCTGGTATTCACCTGTAAGCGACCATTTATTCTGTTCATGATGCCACTGTAATGTGCCCATATGGGATTCTTTTGCCTCTGCAAGTCCGGCATTGTCAATCTCCTCACGATCAAGACGCGCGAGTATCTTGTCCTTTTTGGTAAGCTGCAGCTTCATCTTTGCTCCATACTTCTTTGTCCCTGCCTCGGAGTAATTTCCACTGGAGAGAAATCACGGCTCAAGCCTCTTGAGATATCCTCCTAACTGAATACGGTCAGGCGCTCCAAACCATTCCCCTATATCCATATCGGCTCCAATCTTCCACGCCTTCCCTTCCTCCAGGAAACCGGGAGTTTTTTCCATATATGTCAATCCTCCATCCTCACTCTCGAAGGCGAGGGAGTCCGTACCTGAGCTTTCGGCATATTCGCCTACAATCCTTGTATTCTTACCAAACCTGACCTCAGT
>JBLIRS010000223.1:0-6245 GCA_049472415.1 bacterium
GCATCTCACCAAACATCCTGAAATCGGGCGACCTGCTTACCATTAATGGCGAAAATTTCGGATCTACACAAGGCGCCGGCCAGGTACTGTTTGGCACAACAACTGCTGCTAATTATCAAAACTGGAATGATACACAAATCAGGGTCTATGTCCCATCCATATATTCCAATACCTGTGGTACAGCCCAGGTCATGGTCAGGGTGGACACAAAAGAAAGCAACACAAAACCGCTGACTATCGATAACTCAAAGCCAACGGTTACCATAAGTTTTCCTGCAGAAGGCGCAAAGATATGTAAAGACAAACAAAATATTACCATATCAGGGATCGCCTCCGATCAATGCTCTGCCATCTCCAAAATAGAGGTCAGGATTGATGCAGGCCCCTGGCTGACAGTTTCAGGGACAGCTTCATGGAATTATAACTGGAACATCGGCTCGGCATCGGAAGGCAATCATTCCATTTCAGTCCGGGCCACGGACCAGCTCAATAATATCAGCCCAATCCTCTCCCGTACAGTGCAGATAACCACAGATCCTTCCATATGTGAAGTGACTGATATTATCTATGTTGACAAAACGGCAACAGGTTCAGGGACCGGCGCCTCCTGGGAAGACGCCTTCACCGCAATCCAGGAAGGGATTGATTTGGCAGCGGCACAAGATATAAAAGAGATCTGGGTTGCCCATGGCAGCTATAATGAGAACATCGTATTGGCGGAAGGTATTTCCCTGTACGGTGGTTTTAACGGCACGGAGACCGACCTGGATCAAAGGGACCATCAAAGCTATGTCACCACAATTGATGGCAGACACCTAGGCATTACAGTCATTGGCGCCCATAATACCATAATAGACGGTTTCAGCATCGCCAACGGCAGCAGTGACTGGGGCAGCGGCATATACTGCCCGGCAAATGCTGATATGTCCCTTTATAACAATTATATCCATCACAATAAAGCCAATGTTAGCGGTGGAGGAATTTATCTTGGAAATCAATCAAATACAGAGATCATCGGAAATACCTTTCAGTATAATGAAGCCCTTTATGGTGGAGGGATAATAGCTGATAATACCCTATCATGCAAGATCAGAGAGAATACCATAATTGAAAACACCGCTATATTCAAGGATGCCAATCAAACCGAAGGCGGATGGGGTGCCGGCGTATACCTAAACAATGCCTCTGTGGAGATTTCAGATAATACCATCACTCAAAATATTGCTGATTATGAAGGGGGAGGCATATACACATGGTCCGGGGATATAGTGATTATAAATAATGAGATTGGCAATAATGAGGCTTCATGGGCTGGTGGCATAGCGGAAAGCTCTTCCTCCCTGATTCAAAATAATCATATCCATCACAACCATGCATCAAATGCTGGTGGTGGGATATATATTGAAGATGAGGCTGCACCTAGCTTAATTAGAAACCTTATTGAAAGTAATAGTGCAAATTCCGGTGGCGGTATTTTTGCTGAGCAGGGCTCTGCGCCACTCATAGAGTCCAATCGAATGATCGGGAATGAAGTCAAGATGGATGCCGGTGTCGGTGGAGGCGGAGGAGCTATAGATTTAAGCATGGTCAATTCCGCCCGGATTTTTAAGAACCTTATCCTGAACAATAAAGCTGATTGGGGAGGAGGCATTCTTGTCTGGGGAGGGAGTAATATCGAGATACGGAACAATGTCATTGGCAAAAATATGGTCATAAATAACGGAGGCGCCATATACTTTGATGGAGGAGCCTCCTGCCTCTTGGTCAACAATACTTTTTTTAAGAACACCTCGGAAATAAACGGCTCCTGCTTTTCAGTCTGGAAGACAAATACCATTGTAGATGTCATGAACTGCATTATATATCCTTCTACCCTACAGTCACCAATTATACTTGATACAGTTCCTCCATCATTTAATATCACCTATACGGATACATATGGCTGGGATGAGCCTGGGGCAGGCAACATCAACCAGGATCCCCGATTTATCGATCCCAATACCGGCAATTTCAGGCTCAGGGATGACAGTCCATGTATTGATGCAGGCAACCCTGATCAGCAATATAATGATATAGATGGCAGCCGGAATGACATGGGCGCCTGCGGTGGCGCGGATCCCATTTGCCTTGAAAGCTTCATCGCGTTCATCAGGGCCACAGGACAGGAAATCGGCAATGCCGTCAGAGTAAGCCAGGTCACCATAGGTATAGAAAATGTTGCCCAGACAAAATCTCCGGCCCCGCCCCCCCCGGACTATACTGTGTATATGAGACTGGTAGATCCAGATTCATCCAACACCTATTACGGCAAAGACATCCGGGGTTGCGGGACAACCGAAGACATATGGCCGCTAAGGGTCCAAATCGGTGAGAAAGCAGATCCGCAAAAAGGCGGCTACTATCCGGAACTTATCTGGGAACCCAATTCTTTGAGCACTACAGGGAATTTTTTTCTGTGGGCCGGAACACCAGGCGGCCCAGCCACTAAACTGGTTGATATGAGGCAGGCCGATCATTATCAGATCAAACAGGAAGATGGTGAGTATTTCTATATACAGTTTTCCAATACCACAACCGCGACAATAGAACTTCCCGCGGGCTGGAGCATGATATCACTGCCTGTATTACCCGGTAACTGTTCAGTCTTTGCTCTATTTCCTGAAGCAGAAGTCGTGTACGGGTTTGACCCCTATTGGGGCTACTTCGAGGCAGAGGAACTCAATAAGGGAGAAGGCTACTGGATCTTGCTCCATGAGTCCCATACCTATAATTTGGAAGGCCAGCCCATAATGGATTATAACCTGGAGGTACAAAACGGCTGGTACATGATAGGCGGCTGCACCGGGATGGCCCAGGCATCCGTGGACAAAGGAATTATCGAAGTTGTCTACGGATTTGACAACCAATACGGATACGTGGAAGTCCAGCCTGATAATCTAAAGCCGACCGAAGGTTATTGGATATCCTTGCTGGATATGTCTGGCCAGGGGAACCTCTCGGTACATTCCACAGGTGCCTCATCAACCCCGCGAATGAAAATATCAACAGAAAACTCTATTTTATACATAAAGGCCAAAGGCCAAGAGAAGGACAATGCCATCAGGGTAAGCACCATCGCTTTAGGCCCCGCACAAACAGCCGAAAGAAAGTCCCCGGCACCCTTACCCCCCTCCTATACCGTGAGAATGCGGATCAATTATATCGAAGAGAACAGCTATTATGGCAAAGACTTGCGGCAGGCAGGATCATTTCAACAGGTATGGGTCATCCGGGTAGATATCAACGACGAAGTGGCAGACCCCGGCAAATCAGGTTACTATCCCACATTATCCTGGGACTCCCAGTCCATCCAGCCCGGAGAGATGAAGCTTGTCCTTGGCGCCACAGAAGACGGCCAGGCCCTCGTAGAAGATATGAGCCAGGTGAATTCCTATGAGACCAAGCCCGCAGACGGCAGCGCTCCTACCCTTTACTACTCTATCATCTATTCACCTGATATTCCCTCTGAATCTGATAACTCTTCTGCGGCTGATAACCCATCATCTCTCGATACCCCTTCTGCACCCGACCCCTCTGCTGATATGAATGAAACAACCCTTTCTTCACAATCATTGATATTGGATAACACTGGGGTATATAACCTTTATGGATCAAATTATGCTCCATATATCTACAATCCTGATTTCTATATGTTACAGAATAATCCCTATGTCCTGTTTCACTCCGGCATCCCAACATGGTTCCTCATAAACGGGCAAAATACAGGCAATAAAGAGAGTTCTGCCGGTTATCCATATGGTTCACCATATAACGGCCTGACACAATCCGGAATAGGCGGCTTTGTCTATCAACCATTCTATTATGAGGGAACATGGTTTATCCGGATCAATGGTTTCCACTTTGGACCGCCGTTTTACTTCAGCGAAGGCGGTTTAGGATATTTGCTAACAGGATTCGGCTCCGGTAGCTATCCGGAAATTAACAGCTATTCTTACAATATATTATTTTAGATGTACCTGATAGGATGGCAGGGATTAAATGCCCTGCCATCCATAAAAAAATTATAAAAATATCCTTTAACAAGAAACATATTCAAATTAATAATAATTAATCTAATGAGAGTGGTTTTCTTATACATAAAAGGAGGCTCAATGTTATTCAATAAAAATTATAAAAATAATAACCTTAAAAACCTTCTTCATGTTATCACCCTTGCATTAGTCATCTTGTTCTTTATATCAATCAATAGCTCAGCTCAATCCCAGAGCCGTGTAATCAATTTTCAGGGCCGTCTCACAGACCAGCATGGTAATTCCCTGGATGGGACCTATGACATCATATTCAGCATCTATTCATCAGATCCAAACTCCGGGCCCCTATGGACAGAGAGACATACGGAAGTGAATGTTAGCAGCGGTATTGTAAACGTTCTTCTTGGAAGCATTACAAGCTTTGATGACCCACAAAAAGTCACCTTTGATGAAGAAAGATATCTGGGGATCACCGTCGATTGTGATCATGATCCAAATACTAAAGAGCCTGAATTGTCGCCAAGACAAAGAATCCTGCCGGCTATCTATTCCTATGATTCCTATAATGCAGATAGACTTGATGGAATGGATAGCAACGAATTCACCACACCGGAGACAGATGCGGGAAGGCCAGGGGTTGCTGAGCATCTTTATGAGGGGAACACGAGACTGATTGATAAGTATTTAGGAAGAGTTGCTCAGGCTCAGGATGCTGATAAATTAGATGGCTATCATGCCACAATTTCTGGGGGAGATAATAATGCTATTCCTGTAATTAATTCAGGAGTGACTTATAATAATCTCCGCGTAGGCTTTGCCAGTCAAGCAAATTCAGCTAGTAATGCGGATAAATTGGATGGTTATGATGCAAGTGCTTTTATAGGCACCAAAGGCTGCTATATATCGTATTCAGGTGGCTGTTTAAGTGGTTTTAGTAATATGGGTTCGGCTGGTTCATGGGGGCTTTGTCGCGATAATAGTGGTGGCGGCCATTTTCGTCCTCCCGGAGGTGGTTGTTATAATGCTGCATGGCCCAATTGGACAATCGGTACGGCCTATGTATGTTGCCGGTAACACTTATGCACAGAAGATTAGTGACTGAGGCTTAGCTGAAAATAATTAAGATTAGCTAGAGAATGATAAACGATAAACAAGTGAAAAAATTGCCTATCACCCTTAGGATTGATGCGAACGGTCTTCTCTCGCTCTCCATTAAGTTTTAGGAGGTTTGATTTGAAATATGTATAAAATTATGACGGCCTTATTTTTAATAGGGATTTTTCCTTTGTATCTCCCTTGCAGCCGAGCAGAAACCATAGAGTTTGTAATTGAGAAGTCACCTTATCTGATTTATAGTGATTTGATTATAAAAGAGGGAGAAACTCTTACTATAGAGCCTGGAGTAATAGTGGAGCTGGCTAATGATACAGGAATAATTGTTAAAGGGAGTATTGATATAAGTGGATATCCAAATGGTGGGGAGGTAATTTTTAAGGCGCAAGGCCCTTATCAGAATTTTCACAAGGGATATTGGAAAGGGGTTATTATAAAAAGTAAAAAAGACAATATACTAACCTATTCCGTGATTCAACATGCAAAGATCGGAATAAAGATTGAGGAAGGTGGTTACATCAAAATAAACAACAATATGATTACCCAGAATAAGGTAGGGATAAGGGCGGAAAAAATAAGCGATTCATCAATTCATCGTAATTCTTTTTATGACAATTTTGTTGATATCGAGTTTATAAACAGCTCAGGTGAAATAAGTAACAATTTTTTTCAAAATAGTCCGGTGAATATTAACCTTAAAAACTCTTATCCCAAAATTAAGGATAATTATTTTAAACAGATACATAAGCATGTTATTGAGTCCTATAACAAAAAAAATCTTCAATTAGGAGAAAATTGGTGGGGTTTTACTGAAATCTTAAAAATAAAGACATTAATTCTTGAAAAGGGTAAAGGCAAAATTAATTTTGAGCCTTTTTTAGAAAAACCTCTTGATTTGACAAAGGTAGGCGTTGATTTAAAGGAATAAATAAAAATGTTTAATATCTTTTATAAAGAAAAAAGGGAACGGCTCTATTTTTTTCAATTCATATTTCTTAATTTCAAATCAGGTTTTAATAGTAAAAGAAAAAACTTCTTTAATTTTTATATTAAATCTAATTTATTTTGCAATATTTGTGCCAATGTTATTTCTTTTTATTA
>JBLIRS010000224.1:0-6233 GCA_049472415.1 bacterium
TTATCAGGTAAAAAGTTCATGATAATTTTTTATCAGGTCAATTTTACCTGATAAGTTAAAAATTCCCCTATATCAGTTATATTTCACCTGATGATAAGGACCGTAAATGTGAACCAAAATTTCTAATTAATTTTTAAAATTTCCATGTAAAAGGAATCTTTAAAAATTAAAAGGCCGATTCTCGTAAAATCCTAAAATCTCAATATAATCAAAGTAAAAAGTTAAATTTAACATATCATAAGGTATATAATGTGTCAAAAGCTAAAGGCCGCAAATTGATGAATGATGTCCAGGATGTGATGAATATTAATCATTACTCAATTCATGGTGAGAGAAATATAGTCAGCTTTATTAGAAAGGGAAAATCGCCAGATGATGTACTGCCTGTAATATTTAATTTCACTTGTTATTAGGGGTTATGTCACAACATAATCCCGATTCTCAGCCGTTTATTTATTATTTAACTGTGAAGATAGGAACGGAATCTCATTCTTGGCAATATCCCATACAATATCAATATTTACGCCAAAATAGTCATGAATCAGTTTATCTCTTGTGCCTGTTATGTCCTTCCATGGAATATTGGGATAATTTCTTTTTGTTTCCTCGGATAATAATTTTGCTGCTTCTCCCAAAATTTCAATATTTCTAACTACTGCATCTTGTGTTCTATAATCCAGAAGGAAATCCTCATACTCCATTTTCGATGTATATGATATAATTCTATCGATAGCTTCTTTTAGATCTTGAATAACAGCAGAATCTTCACGTTTAGACATAGACTAAAGTCCTTTCGATATTTTTCGCAACCTCTTTTACTCTTATATTTTTAATGCCGTCTATTGTCAGCACATCGACCTTTCTTCCGAACAAATTTTCAAGATACTCGACAAGTTTATTGAACTTAAATCCTATTGGCTTCTTGAATTCAACAACTATATCCAGATCACTATCTTCTGTCATATTGCCTTTTACCACGGATCCGAAAATTCCGATTCTAGAAATCCCATATTCGGTCATTAAAAAGCCAAAATGTTCCCGCATCAAACGAATTACTTCATCTTTATCCATCTTGCTTATCCCTATATGATCGAAGTCAAGAGTTAAACCTGAATTTTTCATTCGAAATCTATTACGACTTGAAATCAGCTCTATATGCGGCGTTGTTCAGAACAATTTTGACATCGAGATATTACAATATTCCTTCAGCCAAAATCATCTTCGCATCTTGCATCTGAAGCTTCTTTAGCATCCTATTACAATTTCAAATGTAAGATTTTGTTTAAAATTAACATATTATAAGGATCAAAAAACTGTTGTGAATCCCCTGAAATTTCTTTCCGGGTTGAATTTTTTCAGTATGTTTACTATACTGAAAAAATCATCAGGAAACAATATCTAAAAACATAACCTTATAATTATAAGTGATCTTTATAAAAACCGAATGATTTTAGGATATTTATAGCAGGATAATTATGAGTCTGGTTGTATCAAAGGATCTGAGAAAGACTTACATTAACGGTGAGATCGAGCTAGACGCCTTAAAAGGTTTAAGCTTTGAGATCGAGCCGGCTACCTTTGTCTCCTTTATCGGTCCGTCAGGAAGCGGCAAGACAACACTGTTAAATCTTATAGGATGCCTCGACAAGCCTACCTCCGGTGTTTTGAGCGTAGCGGGGGAGGATGTAACATTGCTTAACAAGCGAAAGGCAGCCTCTTTCAGGGGCAGGAATATCGGTTTTATATTCCAGGACTTTAATCTAATACCTGTTCTCACGGTCTATGAAAATGTTGAATACCCCCTTCTTATGGTGAGAAAGGTCTCTGCCGCGAATCGTAAAAAGAGCGTTATGGAGCTTCTTGAATCCGTTGGCATGATGGAGCAAAAAGACAAGTATCCAGACCAGATTTCGGGAGGGCAAAAACAAAGGGTGGCTGTGGCAAGGGCCCTTGTAACAAATCCCGGGCTTGTGTTGGCCGATGAGCCCACGGCAAATCTGGACCATGAGACTGCCTACAAGGTTATAAACATAATGCGGGAAATGAAGGATAGGTTCGGCACCACCTTTATTTTTTCCACCCATGACAACAAGGTAGTAAAAGAGGTGGAGATTATTTACACATTGATGGATGGGGAAATAGTGGAAAAGAAAAATGTATAATCTTTTTAAGATAGCCATAAGAAACCTTTTCAGGTACAAAAGGAGGACATTTTTAACCACCCTTCTGATTACCATTGGCGTAGTCTTTGTGCTGGTGTTCATATCGGTTTCCGATTCCTTCAAGGGAATGATGATTGGTCAGATAACCGACTCAATGCTGGGGCATATACAGGTGCATAAAAGGGGGTATGTGGCTTCCATAGATAACCTCCCTCTGACCCTGAATCTTGAACCCAATATGGTTAAAAAGGTTGAAAATTACATAAAGCAGATCCCGGAGATAGAGGCATATTCTCCGAGGCTGAAGTTCGGAGGGCTATTCAGTAATTTTGTTGAAACAACCAACGTAAGGATAAACGGTATAATACCGGACCAGGAGGCTGCCACAGTGCCTCTTCTGGCATCCAGGATAATTGATGGCAAAAAGGAAATTTCACAGGGGGAGATCATTATACCGGAGCTGCTGGAAAAGGGTATGAAGGTGAGGGTAGGGGATACTGTGGTGGTTATTGCCACTAACAGAGACGGCTCTGTTAACGGCAGGCAGCTAAAGGTCGGAGGGATTATAGAGAGTGTAACCGGCCCCGGTGGCAGGGACGGTTATATCCATATACAGGACGCCATGGATATCCTCAGGATGGAGAACAGGGAGATAAGCGAAATAGCCCTGAGGCTGAAAGATTTTCAGGCCCTCCATGAAGTTGCCGGAAGGCTTGAGGCCATGCTCTCTTCGGATCTGAATAAAGAAGGCAAGCCTGTTTTCGAGGTGCACACATGGGAAAAGCTTTCTCCTTTCTTTAATGTGGCAAGGATGATCGATATCATGACCCTTTTTATAAAGCTCATGCTTATTGCCATAGTGCTTATAAGCATAATGAACGTGATGATCATGGCGGTATTTGAGCGTATAAGGGAGATCGGCACAATTGCGGCCATAGGAACCATGCCCGAGAATATCCTTGCCCTTTTTCTAATTGAGGGGTTTTCGCTCGGCGTCATTGGAGCGATAATCGGCAATATCTTTGCCCTGCTTATTATCTATGTACTGAATATCTTCAGGATCACCTTTAATTTCGGAAGGCAGACAGGACTTATACTTTCGCCTGTGATAAAGGTCCCGGACATCCTTCTGGTTTCCGTCATAGTCATCTTTGTATCCGTGATAGCGAGTCTTCAGCCCGCCTTTAAGGCATCAAGGATGGAGCCCATAAAAGCCCTGAAGCATTTATAAGAATAATAATTACATGAATTTTAGAGGTAGAAAAATGTTTAAAAAAATAATAATCCTATTATGCTGTGCAGGGCTTATCATTGCTGCTTCGGCAAGTTATGCCCTGGATGGAAATGAAATACTTGTCAAGGTTGACAGAAACCTCAATCCCGAGTCTTACGAGTCCTATAAAAAGCTTATAAATGTCGAGCCGGACGGCAAAAAAAAGGAATTTGTTCTTTATACAATAAAGAAAGGGAAAGATAAGGTGGCCGCCCTTTTTCTCTCCCCTGCAAGCGAGAAGGGGAGGAGCACCCTAAGGCTTGAGGATAACATGTGGCTTTATATCCCTGATGTGGGAAAACCAATAAGGATAACAAGCCTTCAGTCCGTGGTGGGGGGTGTTTTCAATAATTCTGATATATTGCGCCTTGACTATTCGGAGGAATACGAGGTTGAAAAAATGGAGGAAAAGGAGAAGGAATATCTTTTATATCTCAAGGCGAAAAGCAACTCTGTCGCCTATGATAAACTCAGGATGTGGGTGGATACGGATCAGCTTCTTCCCACAAAGATAGAGTGCCTAACGGATGATTCCATGCTCATAAAGACTCTTTATTTCAAGGAGATAAAATCCTTTGATGACGGGATCGAAAGACCCTCCGTGGTTGAGACGGACAGCCCTCTGCATAAGGACTACAAATCGGTAATGATATTTGCGAAGATGAAAAAGAGAGAATTCAAAGACGAGGTGTTTACGCTCAACTTCATGCCTAAATTGGAATCCCTAAGATAAGAAGGCATGAAACTTCACCCCGGGCTTTTTATTATTCCCCTTATCCTTTGTATCCTGTTTCCCAAAATAATCTCCGCCCAGGAAGAATACGCCTTTGACCTTTCAGAGATAGAAAAGAAACCATACCATCTGGGGGGATATGCTGAATTCCGCCCGGTTGTTTTTGGCCTCGACAGGGGTGCCTCTTTGTATAAACTCGGTTTTTATAACCGCAACGAGGGAAATACGATCGAGGAATACAACCTGAGACTACATGTGGATGGGACCTATGAATGGGAAAAGGCGGGTCTTTATATTAAGGCAAATTCGGATCTCAGCAAGACATATCAGGGGTGGTCGGATGAGACAAAGCTCTATGAGGGTTATGTTTCATTAAAACCTTCCCTTTCTTTTATCCTTGACCTTGGTAAATGCACCCTCAAGTGGGGAAAGGGATATGCATGGAACCCTATAGCGTTTGTGGACAGGCCCAAGAATCCCGATGATCCGGAGCTCGGACTGGAAGGTTATATCGTGGCAAAGGCGGACTATATAAAAAGCTTTGCTTCCGGCCCCCTGAATACTCTGGCATTTACACCCGTTTTAATCCCTTCTGAAAATCATATTAATGATGATTTCGGTAAGACCGGACACCTGAACCTTGCAGGCAAGCTATATCTACTCTTATATAATACGGATCTGGATTTCCTTTTTTTTGCCGGCGGCAGCAAAGGAAATGCTTACGGTATCGACTTCTCAAGAAATATAAAGTCGAATTTTGAGGTACATGGTGAATTTGCCTATATAAGGGATGTAAAGAATATCTTTATTGATCCTGATGTATTTAGTGATCCTAATATCCCTATTGATCTAAATGAAATAGGTTTTGAAAAGTTTTATAACACAAAAAGTTATCTTTTTGGCATAAGGTATCTCACTGAGATGGAAACGACTTATATCTTAGAGTACTATCACAAGGGTGCCGGATTTTCCAAAAAAGACATGAGGGACTTTTATTCCTTTTTAGATAATGCTTATAATCAATACATCTCCTCAGGAGATGACGCGTTGATTAAAAAGGCGTCTCAATTGAATTTTGACAGGATTAATCCTATGAAGGACTATCTGTATCTGCGAGTATCACACAAGGAGCCCTTTGATATCCTATACTTCACTCCTGCTGTTACTATCATTTATAACCTGACCGATACAAGTTTTTCCTTTTCCCCGGAGCTTCTTTATAATCCCATAACAAACCTTGAGTTCAGGCTAAAGGCAGAACTTATTTATGGGGAAAACTATACCGAGTATGGTGAAAAACAAAATGACTATAGAATTGAATTAAGGGTAAGGTATCATTTTTAAGGGGATTATATTCAGCAAAGGCGCCCTCTTATTAAAAGGTCTAATTCCAAGGAGTCATGAAGGCGTTGAGAGGATGTTTACTCTCTACTATGTAAAAACGTGGGAGATTGAAATCGGTAACGTTAAGATTATAGGAAGGCTAATGAAATTAAGGGAAGAGGCTGATTATTATCCGGAGTCTGTTTTTTGATAATATTTTAACTTAATCAAAGCAGAAGGTATAACCATAATACTCAGGGCTGTGAATACCACATTTACAGTCTCCATTACAATTAATAATGAATTTTAATTAGTTCAAAAAAGTATCCTTTAAAAATTTCTTTTTCTTTTTAAAAGAAAAAATATAATAGGATTATACTTTTTTGTCATATTGACAAATTTGCTACTTTTTTTTATTCTTAATTTTTAAATTTTTTGTCTATAAATTTTGATGATCTCGTAAAAAGTCTAAAATGTTAAAGGAAATAGGCTTTATATTAAAAATTTATTATATATTTTGACAATATATTGGTGCTTTTTAAGCATCAAAATTACTTTTTACGAGACTATCAATTTTAACTCATATTAATTTTCTAATATATGCAAAAAATTAATATGTTCTTAAAAATAATAACATAATTAGAAAGTTGAGGATGTCTGTGTTTTCATCCTGTTTAGTCAACAATAATATATTGCTAAAAATATTCAGCCCATCAGCATAAAAAATCTATTTTGAATCAAC
>JBLIRS010000225.1:0-6221 GCA_049472415.1 bacterium
CAGCAAAGGTGCAATCTGCATAAACGGAACCTGATATGTCAAACCACCGGCAGTCTCAACCGGATAGTAAAGATTCTGCGCGCCAAAGGGGCTGCTATACATACTGCTCAAGCCGCCCATCAGGCCACCATAACCACCATAAAGGCCGCCCATCAGGCCACCATAAAGGCCACCCAAAAGGCTACCATAACCGCCATAAAGGCCGCCCATCAGGCCACCATAAAGACTGCTGCCGTAAAGACCGCCATAAAGGCTGCTGCCGTAAAGACCACCGTAAAGGCTGCTGCCGTAAAGACTGCTGCCGTAAAGACCACCATAAAGGCTGCTGCCGTAAAGACTGCTGCCGTAAAGACCGCCGTAACCGCTATAGCCATATCCGCTTGAATATGGAGAATATCCATACCCACTATATCCATAATACGCATCCGCTTTGGATACCGGTATTAAGGTAAGACCTATAACTAAAAACAAAACCAAACAAACACCTAACAAATTCATTATCCTACTATTCATGATAATATTGCCTCCTCATTAATGTTTTTCTTAACAAACTAGGATAAAAAAAAGATATTGACCTTTAAAACCTCTTTTCTGTGTCTCACAGAAAAGACAAACATATGAAAAAATGTTACGTTTACATAGCAAATACCTTTTGACTCAAAAACCTATAATCTTCAAGTCAAAATTCCATAATCACCCCCTTTTTCTCTGACGAATATGGAATTGATCCGCATAACGATTAATAATACTCCTCTTTAATAGCAGCAAAACCAATTAACAGAACGTCAGGTTCAGTTCAACTAATAATTTTGAGTTTGCCTTATACTATTCATATAAATTTTTGTCATTAGATAGACGGTAATAAAAATAATCTGTTACGTTTTAAAAGACTTAAATTTATAAATTAAAATTACTAAAATAAAATGATCTAAATTTGTAGTATTATAAAAGTATAAATATTATAAAAAATCGGATTCAAATTACAGCTTTTAATTATTAAAATTCATGGCATAAATAATTTTATACCCTAATTATAAAAAGATCATAAGATAAATTATTTAACAAATAATTTTCAAGTATTTTCTTGATCCTGCTGAAGGGGAAAAAATTAGACAATATAATTAAGAGCTTAAGAAATGAGAATTGAATTTACATTCACAAAAATTTAAACAATAAACTTTTAAAATTACAGAACAAAAAAATAAATCATTTTTAAAATAAATTTGATTATATTATAACTGCAGCAAATTAAAAAAAATAGTTTGATGTTTATTGATTAAAACAAATATAATCTTATAAATATTCAAATTGACTTTTATAGGCAACCTGATATACTTCTACTTCGTGAATATTATTTGCTACATAAATATTGATCAACTCAATGATGCAATTTTTCTAGATAAACTCGATTTTTTTCTGGCAGCATTGTTTTTATGTATAAGGCCCTTGGCAACCATTTTATCTATTAACGATACTGAGGCGCTATATGCTTGCCCGGCTTTTTCAGTATTTTTTTCCTCTATTGCCGAAAGCACTTTTTTGATATTTGCTTTCAATGTTCCCTTTCTTTTACGATTTACTATTGTGCGGCGTTTGTCTTGTCGTACACTCTTTTTTGCTGATTCATGTTGAGGCATTATTAACTCCTGTAAATATTTTTTATGGTTATTTTCTATTATGCTAATGTAGCTATTAAATTTAACAAAAAGCCCTATTAAATGTCAAGTACATCTTTTAATATTTCAGAAGATATTCCTAAAAGTCACAGGCAAGAAAAACTGCTTAAATCCGCCGGAATAATAAGCATGGCCACCATGATAAGCCGTATCCTGGGTTATATCAGGGATATGATCCTGGCTCAAATCTTTGGTGCGGAAATGGTGGCAGATGCATTTTTTGTTGCCTTTAAGATCCCTAATCTGCTTAGACGTCTTCTTGGCGAAGGCTCACTAAGCGCATCATTCATTCCTGTTTTTACTGAATATATTGAAAAAAGACAGAAGGAAGAAGCCTGGGATCTGGCAAGCAATATACTTTGCCTAACAGTAACAGTCACCATCCTCTTAACAATTCTGGTGATTCTTTTTGCCCCGCTCATTATCCTTATATTGGCTCCCGGATTTTATGCGGACAAGGCAAAATTTGACTTAACGGTCCTTCTCACAAGAATTCTCTTTCCATATATTATATTAATAAGTACAGTAGCTATCTCAATGGGTATTTTAAATTCATTAAGGCACTTCGCCATCCCTGCATTAACCCCGGCCGCATTAAATATCGGGATCATTTTGGGTGCCGTATGGCTTGCCCCGAAACTGAAACAACCTATTATCGGAGTTACTCTTGGCGTCCTCATCGGAGGCTTGATGCAATTGTTGATGCAGGCCCCCATTCTTATTAAAAAAGGGGCGAACCTTTTCATAAATTTCAGCCTCAAGAATAAAGGTACAAAAAGGATAGGTGTGCTAATGCTTCCGGCAGCACTGGGGCTTGGCGTAACACAGATAAATATCATGGTGGATACACTCCTTGCCTCCTTTTTACCCGAGGGAAGCATCTCCTATCTTTATTACAGTAACCGCCTTCTTCAATTACCTCTGGCCCTTTTTGGCATTGCGCTCGGTACGGCCCTCTTCCCAACTTTCTCCTCCCTTGCGTCTCAGGGGAAAACCGAAGATTTAATGTCCACTTTTTCATTTGGTATGAGAACCGTTCTATTCATTATAGTGCCTGCAAGTATAGGTTTAATTGTCTTCAGGGTGCCAATTATAAACCTTCTGTTTCAGAGAGGTGAATTCACACAAGCAGCAACCATTGCAACCGCGCAAGCGCTTTTTGCCTATTCTGTCGGACTCTTTGCCTTTGCCGGACTTAAAATTACAATTCCCGTTTTTTACGCGCATCAGGATACGGTGACTCCTGTAAAAATAGGTATCATCGCAATGCTCAGCAACATCTGTCTCAATCTAATTCTCATGTTCCCCCTTAAGCATGTAGGGCTGGCACTGGCAACATCATTATCTTCTTTGATAAATCTTGTTTTTCTTATTAAAATCATGAAAAATAGATGGAGAATGATTGACGGGAAACGTATTATCAGAAGTTCTATTAAAATATCTTTCAACAGTCTGTTTATGGGTTTAATATGCTATTGGTTTATGTCTTATAAGTTTCGGATATATTCAGTCCCGGGTCAGATCCTTACCAAAATATTTTATCTTTTATCGGGGATGGTGATAGGTGTAATTGTTTATTTAATTATAAGTTATATCACTAAATCAAAGGAATTGGACTATTTCACCGCACATTTCTCCAAGAGAAAGTCCATTAAAGATACGCTTTCCAACAAATTTTAATTTAAAACTTTTTATAAGGAGTATAGATATGAATTCGAACAAAGAGGACAAAAAAGATATTACCAAAAAAACCATCTCTATAGATATACCTTCTGACCTCGAAAAGGGAACCTATGCCAACCAGGTGATTATCGGACATTCTCAAAAAGAGTTCATTATTGATTTTGGACTTATCGTCCCCCCTGGTAATAAACTCAAAATTGTCTCCAGGGTTATTACGAATCCTATTGATGCAAAGCTCATGGCCATGGTTCTTAATGAAAATGTGGCAAGATTTGAACAAATGCACGGAACAATCCAAGTCCCGCGGGCGAAACATGTAGATCCGGATCATATACACTAAATCTTTTTGATGAAATCTCCTTTTTGTATCAATAAGCTTTTGATAATAAACCGGCGTTTGACAATTAAGATCCATGTTATTAGAATTTGGAAATAAATTTTTGATTCTATGAAATAATATCTTAATTTGTTGCACAAGATAGAAAGTATATTGAGAGCATGGAGTTTTAGATATATAATTACACTTCTAAGGTTATTGTTACTATAAAGATAAAAGAATAATCAAGGTTTCCACAGATGAAATGCCCTTATTGCCATTATACAGAAAACAAGGTGCTGGACTCTCGTGAGAGTGAAGGCGGACTTTCAATAAGACGCAGAAGAGAATGTCTCTCCTGCCAGAAGAGATTCACCACATATGAAAGGATTGAAGAGCTTTCTATAATGGTGATCAAAAAGGACGGAACACGCGAGCCCTTTGACAGAAAGAAGATCCTGAATGGAATGGTGAAAGCCTGCAATAAACGGCCTGTTTCCCTAATGGATCTGGAAAATATCGTTGATCAGTTGGAAGAGCAGGCTTTTAGCTCGCCAGGCAGGGAAATAAACAGCCAGACAATTGGCGAAATGATCATGAAAAGTCTTTACCGCCTTGATGAGGTCGCTTATGTCAGATTTGCCTCTGTTTACAGACAATTTAAAGATATAGGGCAGTTTATGCAGGAGCTTAAAGGCCTCATCCAAAGCAAAGATCCATCCAGTCAGACCTGAGTATTAAAGCAGAATAAGCAATACACCCAGGAACATGATAGTGCTTCCAATGGCCCTCTCGCTGAAATTCTTCTCATGTAGAAACCAATATCCGAAAAAGACACTGAAAATGGGACTGGTTCTCTTAATGGAAATCATATAAGCAACTTCTATCCGGATTATTGCCATCATATGAAACAGGACCATAAAGGCCATGGATATACCAATCAATATAAAAATACCAATTTGTTCTTTAATCTGTTTAACAGGGCGTTTTGACAGAATCAAAGGAAAAGGCAAAAGCAGCAAGGTCATTATCCCGCTCTGAAACAGGGCAAAAAAGACCGGACCTGTTTCCTGGATTGCCATCTTCCCTAAATTTGAGGTAATGCTATATATAGCGGCTACAAGGATCATGATCCAGGAGCCTTTTTCCTCAAGAATAGCTTTGAGCGGTTTAAAAAATCCGGATGTGGCCTTGTCAATATTAAGCATATAGGAACCTATTGCAATTAAAAGCACTCCCAAAAGACCCGATCCATCTAATCGTTCATTTAGAAAAAAATAAGATGTAATTATAAGGAAAATAGGCGTAAGCGCAAGGAAGGGGACGGTCAGGGATAGGGGTGACACCTGGATCGCTTTCATATAAAGCAGCAGCGCCAGGATCTCAAGCGGGAACAAGATCAGACAGATTTTCAAGAAGTAAAGACTTAAAGCCGGGACAGGTATAAAAAAAACAACCGGAAACAAAAAAAGAAAGGCCAGTGAAAACTTTACCCATGATACGAGGTAAATATCAGCATTCCGCAAGGCAATCTTTGACAAAAGGTCTGAAACAGAAAGGGAAACGGCACACATTAAAGAAAAAAGGAACCACACTGAAACCTCCGTTCAAACCTTGATTTTATACTAGTAATACGTATATATATATTTATATCAAAACAAGGTAATACTATCCTATTTAATATTACAAGGTCAAAGAAATGACCTTCTCTGAGGGGTGATTGTTATGGACATGAGCAGAGCACACTTATTAGTCTCCGGTATTGTTCAGGGTGTCTTTTTTCGTTCAACCACCCGGCGTCAAGCCGTCCGCTTGGGACTAACCGGCTGGGTCAAGAATAAAATGGACGGAAAGGTCGAGATAATCGTTGAGGGTGAAGCCGCTGCCATTTCCAATTTTATTCAATGGTGTCATGAAGGCCCTCCAGGGGCAAGGGTAGATAAAGTAGATATCACATGGGAAGAATATATTGGAGAATTTACAAGCTTTTCCATTCAATATCTTCACGGTTGGTAAAGGTTTAAGTTAAGGGTCTAAAGTGCCTGATGGGTTTGACTTTCCATAATCCATATGATATAAATTATTCAAATTTTATACTTATATTTAAAAAAACAAGGGCGGATAGCTCAGTGGGAGAGCACCGGCCTTACAAGCCGGGGGTCACAGGTTCAAAACCTGTTCCGCCTACCAAAAATTCTAAAGGATAAAAAGGGGTTGTAGTTCAGTCGGTTAGAACGCTGGCCTGTCAAGCCAGAGGTCGCGAGTTCAAGTCTCGTCAACCCCGCCATTATTTATCAAGGAGTTAGAGATATTATCTAACTCCTTTTCTTTTTGTCCGTTTCTATTTTCCAACCCTATTTCCAAGGTCACTATCATAACGGAAGGAAAGCATCATCAGTACATGTACCATGACGGTACCCCATATTCATTGCTATAATTAATATACTTGAACGCATCCAATAAATCCTGATTTATATAACCGACCCCTGGGACAGGCAAGTTTTTACCTTGGAGAAACGTAGGTAATATCCACTGCCACTCACTGC
>JBLIRS010000226.1:0-6213 GCA_049472415.1 bacterium
GTAGTATCTTTTGCAAATGGCCCAGGTGGAAGAATCGTTTTTGGGGTCCGCAATCAACCTCGGCAGATTATTGGTGTACCTGATGATGAACTTTTCATTCTTGAAGAGCGCATATCAAATCATATTTTCAGTCTCTGCTCCCCAACAATAATTCCAGAGATCTATACTCAGATTGCAGAGGGGAAAAATATATTGGTGGTTGAGATCTTTCCTGGCTCCCAGAAACCTTACTACCTCAAGACAAAAGGAAAGCATAAGGGAACATATATACAGATGGGGTCTACAAACAAGCCGGCATCCTCAGAAATCCTTGAAGATCTTGAAAGACAAAAAAAAATATCCCGTCTTAAATCTTAAGCACCGTGAGAACTTTACAGTTAATTATATCCAACCTCTTATCAAGGAGAACCTCTTATCGATGACCATACCGGACAAGCCCAATAGTTCAAGGCAAAAATATAGGATTACAGCCAAGGGCAAAGAGGTACAAGAGAGATTATTGAGAGACTCTAGCTAGATCCAAGAATTTTCAGGCAAACTGAATAATTCTCCAGTAAAAGATAAATAATAAAGTAATAAAAAAGAGGTTGAGTCACAAACAACCTCTTGATTTTATTGGCGTCCCCAGGGGGATTCGAACCCCCGTCGTCGCCGTGAAAGGGCGGTGTCCTTGGCCGGGCTAGACGATGGGGACGCGGTTTTATTATTTTAATAAAGTGTTAAGTTAATTTTCTCTGGTTAAGCTAATTTTTTCTAAATCTTACAGATTCTTAAAAAATGTTACAACCAAATTAAAACTCACTAATGGGCCTTTAAGGTTATAACTAATCGTCATTTTTCCTTGTCTTAAATAGCACACAAATTTATTAATGTCAAATTCGTGTTCCGATAATAAGGATTTAAGTCACAATCCACGATCATTAATTCTACAAATATGGATATATTGTCTGTAGGAATTTCCTCTGATTTATTTTTTCCGAAGGAGGGCAGTTACAATATTTGCCTTCTTCCATATTATATTATATAATTAATTTATATAATAAACTTAAAAAATATCGGCTTATAAATTTCTTTTATAAAAAAAAATGGAAAATGTTTGTGAATAGAAAAGTTAAAATTTGCAACATCATGGATAAATACACCACTTTTATTAAAATTCTCTTAGCAGTGTCTTTTTTTCTCAGTGCGGTTTGTGTAGGCTCTGCCGCAGAAGCCACACCTGGCGTAGAGTGGACTGAAACCTTCGGGGGGGCAGATGATGAAATCGCTTTCTCAGTCCAACAAACACAGGACGGCGGCTATATTTTGGCAGGTCATACTAATTCTTATGGTGCCGGCGGTGAAGATGTCTATCTCATAAAAACAGATCCTCAAGGCAATGAAGTATGGAGCAGGACCTTTGGGGGATCAGATGATGATTCTGCTTACTCGGTCCAACAAACTCAGGACGGCGGCTATATTTTGGCAGGTTATACAAAATCATACAGTATTAGATTGGATGATGTCTGGCTCATAAAAACAGACTCACAGGGAAATAAACAATGGAGCAAAACCTTTGGGGGAAACAATTTTGATGGAGCCTACTCAGTCCAACAGACCAATGACAGTGGATATATTTTGGCAGGTTATACTAATTCTCTCGCCATTGATCCCTTAATAGGAGATAATGCCTGGCTAATAAAAACGGACTCACAGGGAAATGAGGAATGGAACAGGACCTTTGGGGGGTCAAGTAATTTTTATGCTTACTATGCTTACTCAGTAAAACAAACCAATGATGATGGATATATCATTGCTGGTAATGTTGGTAATCCTTCTCCTTTCGGCTCTAATATTTACTATGATGTATGGCTAATAAAAACAGACTCCCTAGGCAGAGAAATCTGGAGCAAAACTTTTGAGAGTTCGTGTTCTTCTGATGGATCTTACTCAGTCCAACAAACCATTGATGGTGGATACATTCTGGCTGGTATGACCTGTTCTTCTGTTGCTGGTGGCGATGCATGGATAATAAAAACAGACTCTCAGGGTAATGAAGAATGGAGCAAAACCCTTGGGGGATCAAGTTTTGATTTAGCTTATTCAGTGCAACAAGCCATTGATGGTGGATACATTGTGGCTGGTATGACATATTCTTATGGTGCTGGCGGCCCCGATGCCTGGATAATAAAAATAGCCCCAATAACCAACCACATCCTAGAATTTAGCTCCGGCTATAATCCCTGGGCTTTGCCGCTTTATCTTCCAAATGGCCTGAGATCACAGGAATTAATAGCAGAGATGCCCTATGTAAAAAGAATCCTCACCTGGGATACTAATCTTTATAGATGGCTATACACTACAAGAACAGGGAATAATATACTGGGTGATGACTTTTCCATAGAACCAAACAGAGGATATTTCATTTTGGCAGAGCAAGATACCTCTTACACCTTCAGAGGTTGGCAGATTACAGAGCCAATAATGCCGGAACTCTCTCAGGGTTATAACCTCGTAAGGATATACGATCCACAGGAAACTCATACTTCTCATATGATTTTGAAAAAAAACACCCGGGTCCAGAAAATCTTTACTCTTGATACAAAGACCGGAAAATTGGTTTATGCTATGAAAGGATTCTTTGACACTATTATCGGACCTGACTTTGGCCTTGCCCCAAACAAATCTTACATCGTGTTATCCGACTAAATAGGCCTGTGCCCTGTCAATAGGAATCATAAAACAACCGAGAAGGATCAGTACTCGATAGGCGATCAGGAACGTATTGCCATGTCTGTTTATGAAAAGGCCGGGAAAGATTTTCATACGAATTTTCACACGGCAAAAAAAGAAGGGTTAGACCATATGACCTAACCCCTTGCTTTATCTTGATGAGCCGTGCTGGGATCGAACCAGCGACCCTCTGCTTAAAAGGCAGATGCTCTACCGACTGAGCTAACGGCCCATAATCTTTTTTATCTTAAATAAAGAAAAAAATTATATCCACATTATGGATTATTGTCAATTTTAATTTGCCCCATTAACCCATTTGTCGAGGAGTGAATCCTTGATCCAGATGGTTTCGTCTCTTTCTGATCCTGTAGAAACAAGAGATATGGAAGTTTTAAGCATATCCTCCAGAAAGTGGATATAATCCTTTGCCCCCTGAGGGAGAAGATCATATTGGGTGAGTTTGCTGGTTTGAGCCGACCAGCCTTTCATTTCTTTATAAACCGGCTCGCCTTCGTTAAGGACTCTCGGATCATAAGGAAACTCATCAAAAATCTCCCCTTTCCATTTGTATCCTATACATACATTTATTTTGGGCAGGGTATCCAGGACATCCAGTTTTGTCAGGGCAAGTGTATTTATGCCGTTGATTCTGATTGCGTATTTTACAGCCACAATATCAAACCAGCCACAGCGGCGGCGTCTCCCCGTGGTGGCGCCGAATTCGTTTCCTATTTCCTGAAGGAGCTCTCCTGATTTATCATGTAATTCAGTTGGAAAAGGGCCATTTCCAACTCTGGTGGTATAAGCCTTAACCACACCGACGATCCCATCCACTCTGGAAATGCCAATTCCAAGACCTGTACAGGCATTGGATGCGATACAGTTGGAAGATGTAACATAGGGGTATGTGCCATGGTCGATATCCAACATTGTCCCCTGGGCACCCTCCATAAGCAGGGATTTTCCCTCATCAAGCGCTTTATTTATAAAAAGGGATGTATCTCTTATAAAGGCCTTTATTCTGTCCGCCTGTTCCAGAATCTGTTCCTTTAGAATATTTATGTCAAGCAATGGCTGATCGTAAATATTTTCAAAAACGCTATTAACCTCTTGTACATTCAGGGTAAGCTTGCGCATCAGGAGCTCTTCATCCCTGAGATCACCCATACAAAGGCCCACGCGAGCCATCTTGCTCTCATAGGCAGGCCCAATTCCTCTTCCTGTTGTCCCTATTTTCTTGTCCCCTCTGGCTTCTTCCCTGTAACGATCAAGCAATTTATGATAGGGCATAATCATATGTGCCCTGTCGCTAATCAATAGATTATTCCCGAAAACCACGCCTTTTTTCTCAAGTTCAAGGATTTCGTCGAGCAGTGCATAAGGGTCCACAACCACCCCATTCCCTATAATGCATATCTTCTCAGGATGAAGTATTCCCGTGGGAACCAGATGAAGTATATATTTATTATCTCCCTGATAGACGGTATGGCCCGCATTATGCCCCCCCTGGAAACGGGCAATCATATCAAAATGCCACGCAAGCAGGTCGATTATTTTACCTTTTCCCTCATCACCCCATTGGGTTCCTATGACCACAATATTAGACATAACTCTCTCCAAATTCGGTTTTTATAAGTTCATCGGGAACTTAATACAGGCAGGTAATTATAAATATAGATGGAAAAATATATGTTTGACCATTTGATTTAAACATAACATGGCTATTTCTATCTGTCAAATAAACCTGAGATACGAACCCAGAGGCTTAAATCAATCAATGATTTTATAACACATTTTTAAAATTTGACCTTTGATAATAAAAATAGTCTTCATTTTATTCCGATAATAAAAATAGAACATCTTTTTTCCAGTGTTTACTTTCTAAGCTATTGAGTAAACTTTATATTTTTTTATTAAAAAATGCCGGAATCGGGTTCATGGGCTTTGATAATGCAGTTAAGAAACCCTTGAGAAAAAAGGTTTTATATTTTATAATAAAAATGTTTAATGCTTTTCGTTCATATCAAATCTCTTGGGGGGGACTTCGATTAATCTATTTGAACCGTTTTTTTTATCAACTCTCATTCCTGGAAGGAAATATCCATGGGATTGAAAGATGAAAGATTGAGCAGTATAGAAAAATCAAGACGTCTGCTTTATCAATTGGTGGGGAATGAGCTTGAAAAATATCTTATAAAAAACGCCTTACTGGATTCTTATCAAAATTTTCTGATCAATAATTATCCATATCCGTTTGTAGAAAAAAGGGAACTGAAACCCAAGGCAAAGGTAATTGACAGGGAATACGAGTATCAAAACTGTTTTCTTGTTCTATTCTATGAGAGCAAATTGATGAATAAACATAAAAAATATATCCGTTTTCTTTCGGATAATAAATTGGTCAAAGATAATCTCCAAAATATAGTCGATTTCAAGATAAGCCCGGACTTTACACAAAATGTTAAATTCTTTGATTCCTCCAGTTTCGGCAAACTATTTTATTCACTTTTGCCTGTGGATTTTGCCCTTTTGATCCAGCAAGACCCTAATATCAAAACCAGAATCCGTTATGTCCTGTCTCATTTCCATGTAAAAGTGGACTGGCCTATAAGTGATGCTGCTGAGGATCTTGCAAAAAAATTAAGATATATATCTAAAGACCTTTATGAAAAAAACGAAAAATACGCAGAGATCATTCAACAAAAAATATTCGAATATTATGGTTTCCATCATACGGTAGGGGGTAGAAGAAGCGCAGCGGTTGTGGCCAGTCAATATCTGTCAAAGGAGAACTTTAATTTCCGTGTATATGTAGCAAGCAAAGAATCCAGGGCCATGACCAGGATTGACAATTGCAATATTTACCGGTATGTCTTAATGAAATTAAACAAGGATGATCTGGGCCCGTTATTAAAAGAACACAAGTTGAAAGAGGAGCAATTTCAAAAACGCTATGTTGTAAATATGGAAAAGGGTGATTCAGTGGTTATCTTTTTAGTCATTTACGCTCGTACACCATATTCAGAACTACCGTTAGACGGGAAACTTAGGGAGCTAAATCCTGATTACCGATGGCTGACAGTAGAAGACCAGCTCATTCTCCCTCTTCCCGTTATTTCCAATGCGAGGCCCATACCTTTTCCGACCATTTATTCATAAAAAGGCCCGAAGACGACGAAATGAGTTTTTACGAGTCCATCAAATTTAAAAGGTGTAATTATTTTTTCAATGGTGTATACTATTTCCATTATCTAAAACTCCAGAATTTTAGCTGGACGGATTTACAATATACTGATATAGAACAAGGGGTTTTTTATGGAGTTAAAAATAAACAGGGATGTTTTTTTCAAAGAAGTTCAAAAAATACAAAATATCACTCCCATAAAAGGAACAAGACCAATATTATCATATTTTTTGCTTGAAGCTGAAAAAGACGGGATATATATGTTTGCGTCTGACCTGGATGTAGGTATGAAGATATTCATCGATACCGAAGTCTCG
>JBLIRS010000227.1:0-6129 GCA_049472415.1 bacterium
CCCCCTTGAAGTCCCTGATCCTCGGGAGTGCTACATTCATCAGCTTTTCCAGGAAATCATACATTCGTTCCCTTCTCAGGGTCACCTTGCACCCGATCGGCATCCCCTTTCTGAGCTTAAAACCGGCAATAGATTTTTTTGCCCTCGTTATAACAGGTTTTTGACCACTTATGGCCGTCAGATCAGACACAGAAAAATCCAATGTCTTTGCATTTTGAACAGCTTCTCCAACACCCATATTTATTATTACTTTGGTTATTTTTGGGACCTGCAGGTCATTTTTATAGCCGAATTCCTCTTTTAATTGAGGCATTATCTCTTTAAAATATTTATCTTTAAAAGTTCCCATGCGAAAAATTTCCTATCAAATCATATTTAAATTAGCTCAATACTTCACCACATTTTTTGCAAACCCGTACCTTTCGTCCATCCTCAAGTACAGTGAATCCAATACGGGTCGGTTTTGTACACTTATTGCATACCACCAGAAGATTTGTTATTTCAATGGGCCCTTCTCTCTTAATTACGCCGCCTTGCTGATACTGTTGAGTGGGGCGCATATGCTTATAAACATGATTAATATTTTCAACCAACGCCCTGCCTTTTTTAGGTATAACTTTAAGGACCTTGCCTGTTTTCCCTTTGTCTTTACCTGAAATAACAAAAACTGTATCGTCTTTCTGGATTTTTTTTGTCTTACTGATTCTATGTTGTGGTTTACTTTTAAACATTATGGTAATTACCTCAAAAAGTTATATAACTTCAGGCGCTAAAGAGATTATCTTGGTAAACTGTTTTGCTCTTAACTCCCGGGCAACAGGTCCAAAAATACGAGTGCCTATTGGTTCTCCTTGTGGGTTGATCAGAACTGCGGCATTTGTGTCAAATCTGATATAAGAGCCGTCATTACGTCGAAATTCCTTTTTTGTCCTGACAACAACAGCTTTATTGACTGTACCCTTTTTTACGACCGCTGTTGGAGTTGATTCTTTGACGCTTACCACAATCGTATCTCCAATCCTGGCATATCTTCGCCTTGTGCCTCCGAGAACTTTTATACATAATAATTTTTTTGCACCAGTGTTATCAGCCACATCAAGCATTGTCTGTACTTGAATCATTTTGTCCTTTCTCCCATCGCCTCAATAGCAAGCTTCGTAAGAGACTTCTCATGAGCGTTAACAAATGAATTTATAGATATCAAGTTAGCTGATTTATAATGGATACGACACGCCACCTTTTATCACGACTTAAAGGCCGGGTTTCCATCAATATAACCTTGTCTCCGATACTACATTCATTTTGTTCATCATGAGCTTTGTATCTTTTTTTTCGTTTGGTAATTTTTTTATAAATCGGGTCTACAAATCGTCTTTCTATTTCAACAACAACAGTTTTGTCCATCTTATCACTTACTACGTAACCAATCCTTTTTTTACGACTGCCTCTTTCGTTCATCGATAAATCCTTTTTATGACTGGCCTATCTTAGCCTGAATTCTCTCACGGTATACGGTAAGAAGACGGGCGATATCTTTTTTAACCAGTTTGATACGTGCCTTGTTTTCCAATTGACCTGATGTATGCTGATATTTTAGTTTAAAAAGATCTTCTCTCAAATCAGCTTCTTTATGGCTCAATTCCTCATCACTCAAGTCCCTGAAATCGTTAGCCTTCATGCTTGTCTCATCTCCTATCGGCACACAAATTTTGTTTTTACGGAAAGCTTGTGGGAGGCTAATCTCATGGCTTCTTTGGCTTCTTCCATGCTTATCCCTTCCATCTCGTACAGAATTCTGCCGGGTCTCACAACGGCCACCCACGTGTCAGGTGTAGCTTTTCCTTTGCCCATCCTTGTTTCCGCAGGTTTATGCCCAATTGCCTTGTCCGGAAAGATATTTATCCAAATCTTGCCCCCTCTTTTTATATAACGAGTTATTGCAATACGGGCAGCCTCAATCTGTCGGTTGGTAATCCAACCTTCGGTAACTGCTTTGAGGCCGAAATCGCCGAAATGTAATTCCGCCCCACGGCATGCCTTTCCCTTTATCTTCCCGCGTTGTTGTTTCCTATATTTTACCTTTTTGGGCATTAACATAAGATTTCTTCCTTTTTCTTATTACAGGGTAATGTCTTTACTCTCTTTTGTTTCTTCTTTAGAAAATTCACCTTTAAAAATCCATACCTTTACACCTATAGTGCCGTACGTTGTCTTTGAAACTGCAAAACCATAATCTATATCAGCCCTCAATGTATGTAAAGGCACTCTGCCCTCGCGATACCATTCCCTTCTCGCCATTTCTGCTGCGCCCAGACGGCCCGCACAGGCAATCTTTATTCCATCGGCTCCAAATCTTCGGGCCATTGAAACCCTTTTTTTCATGGCTCTTCTAAAAGCCACTCGCTTTTCTAACTGAACAGCAATATTCTCAGCAACCAATTGGGCATCAATCTCTGATTTTCTTATCTCCATGATATTAATAAATATCTGTTTATTAATCATTTTTTGTATATCGTTTTTTAGTCTGTCTACCTCTGAACCCTTTTTACCAATAATTATGCCGGGTCTTGCGCTGTATATGTTGACTTTGACTCTATCGGATGCCCTTTCTATTTCTACTTTTGATACTCCAGCATTTTTCAACTTGTTGTGGACATATTTTCTGATATTCAAATCCTCATGTAGAAATTTAGAATATTCCTTTTTAGCAAACCACCTTGAATCCCAAGTTTTAATAATGCCTAATCGCAATCCAATCGGATGTACCTTTTGCCCCAAATCTCTACCTCCAATCTTTCTGTGCCTATTCCTCTTCGGTTGTTTTCAGGATGACATTGATGTGACTGGTTTTTTTCTGTATCCTTCCTGCTCGCCCCCTGGCCTTCGGTATAAAGCGTTTCAATGTGGGGCCCTGATTGGCATATATCTCGGCAATATATAAGGTTTCCAGATCCTTATCCTTTGCATTGGATGATTGCTCAGCATTTGCAAACGCTGAGCGAATAGCTTTGTGAACTAATCTTGAAGCCTTCTTATTGGTAAATTTCAGCAATACAAGTGCTTCTTCCACCTTTTTGCCACGGACAAGATCAAGTATAGGCTTTAGTTTAGTTGACGATGTCCTAAGATATTTGATTTTAGCTGTCGACTGCATTCTTTTTTTCCTTATACCTTGTTTATTTCACCCTTGTCGCTTTTTCCGCTTTTGAACCGTGCCCCCTGAAAGTCCTTGTCGGTGCAAATTCACCTAATTTGTGACCAACCATGTTCTCGGTGATATAGACAGGAATAAACTTTTTCCCATTGTGAACCGCGATAGTATGACCTACCATTTCCGGGATAATAGTTGATCTCCTGGACCAGGTTTTTATTACCTTACGATCCATATTCTGATTCATAAGTTCTATTTTATTCAAAAGGTAATCATCAATGAACGGACCTTTTTTCAGTGAGCGTGCCAAGACTTACCTCCCCTTTTTACAATTATTTCTTACCTCTACGCTTTACAATATAGCTGTCAGATGCCTTCTTCTTCCTTGTTTTATAACCTTTTGTGGGTTTTCCCCAGGGTGTACAAGGATGTCTTCCTCCAGATGAACGTCCTTCTCCGCCTCCCATTGGATGGTCAATGGGATTCATTGCCACACCTCGAACGGTAGGTCTTTTGCCAAGCCATCTTGACCTTCCTGCCTTTCCGATTGAGATTATTGAATGTTCAACATTGCCCACTTGTCCTATGGTGGCCTTACAATTCTGATGAATCATCCGGACCTCGCTGGAGTTAAGCTTGATCTGACAATATTCTCCTTCTTTTGCGAGAATTTGTGCCCCTGCGCCTGCGCTTCTCGCTATTTGCCCTCCCTTGTTGACCTTCATTTCTATATTATGCACTATGGTCCCAAGAGGGATCTTTTTTAAAGGCAGGGCGTTCCCAGGCTCAATCTCAGCGTTTTCACCAGAAAGGATCTTTTGTCCAATCTTTAAATCCGTCGGAGCCAAAATATACCTTTTTTCTCCGTCCATATATTGTAAAAGAGCTATTCTGGCTGATCGATTGGGATCATATTCAATGCTCACTACTTTAGCGGGCACACCATCTTTATCCCTCTTGAAATCAATAATCCTGTATTTTCGTTTATGTCCCCCTCCTTTATGCCGGCATGTAATTCTGCCATTCGAATTTCTTCCGCCGGTTTTTACAAGCCTTTTGACTAGAGACTTCTCAGGGGGCTTGGAAGTTATGTTATCGAACGTAAAACCAGTCCGAAATCTTTGACTGGAGGTTGTTGGTTTATATGTTTTAATTCCCATAATTTTTCCTTTAGAATTTCAGTTCGTTATATCCCTTCTACGACGTCTATCTTTTCCCCTTTTGCCAGGGTGCATATTGCTTTTTTCCAGTGAGATCGTCTGCCTTGATGCATACCCAACCTTTTTCTTTTACCTTCCATTCGAATGCAATTTACCTTTATCACATGGCAATTAAATATCTCTCCCACAGCCCTGGCGATTTCTGATTTTGTCACATCTCGTTCGACGACAAAAGTGACCTTGTTGGTTTTTTCATTCATTAAGGCACTTTTTTCTGTCATTAAAGGTACCTTTATAATTTCATATGGAGATTTCATTATGTAAGTACTTCCTCCAATTTGGATAATGAATTTTCAGTAATTATAAGTTTTTGGTGCCAGAGTAGATCATAAACATTGATGCCTGCCAGATCCAATACCTTTACTCCGGGAATATTACGTGTAGCTTGTTTTAAACTTTCATGGCCGGTTTCAACCAGGATTAAAACCTTTGTGCCTTTATTAAATCCCAGATCATTGAGGATTTTTTGGGCCAGCCTTGTTTTCCCCTCCTGAAGATCAAAATCTTCCATTAAAATCAGTTCCTGATTCTCCGCTTTAAGACTTAAAGCAGATTTAAGGGCACTTTTTTTAACTTTTTTATTGACCTTAAAAGAGTAGCTTCGGGGTTGTGGGCCAAATACTGTGCCACCGCCTACCCAAAGAGGAGATCTTATACTTCCGGCCCTTGCCCTTCCAGTTCCTTTTTGCCGCCAGGGTTTTATACCTCCGCCTCTGACAGCCGATCTGTTTTTTGTGGCCGCACAGCCCTTTCTTCTTTTGGCTAGCTGATATAGAACCACATCATGAATTATCTGTGTCTTTATGGGTGCAGCAAAAATAGTCTCGGGTAATTCGGCCTGAGATTTTTTTTGACCCTCTATGTCTAGTACATCAATTTTCATCACAACTCCGTTAACATAACAAAGTTATAAAAATAAAAACACCGGAGGATTAGAGCTTTATCTCTACGTCGATTCCTGCCGGCAGATCCAAATGCATAAGTGCATCAACAGTTTGAGAAGTTGGCTCCAATATATCCAGAATCCTTTTATGAGTTCTGATTTCGAATTGTTCTCTGGACTTTTTATCAATATGCGGTGATCTCAAAACTGTATAACGTGTCTTCTGAGTTGGCAGAGGTATCGGTCCAGCCACCCTGGCGCCCGTCGTTTTTGCCCTTTCAACGATCTCTCCGGCTGACTGATCTAATATATTGTGATCATATGCGCGTAGCCGGATTCTTATTCTTTGACTCATATTTTAATACTTCCTTATTTTTTCGGGGATTATATCTTCTTATCCCCAATCTCTATGAATTTATGTAACTTTCCAAAATCCATGTGGATCTTTGAAAAGAATTGCAAATTGAAAATTGCAAATTTTAAAATTCAAAATAATGTATTCCTTAAATTTGCATTTTGCATTTTGCATTTTACAATTTTTATTAACTTCTCAAAAACTTTATGGTCTTTGAGAAGTTATGAATTTATTCAATAACCTCGCTAACGACACCTGCACCGACTGTTCGTCCGCCTTCGCGAATAGCAAACCTCAATTCCTTTTCCATGGCGATCGGTGTTATAAGCTGTGCGGTGATCTGTGTATTGTCACCGGGCATAATCATTTCGGTGCCCTCAGGTAAATGCACTGTGCCTGTCACGTCTGTGGTGCGAAAATAAAACTGTGGCCTGTAACCATCAAAAAACGGGGTATGACGACCACCTTCTTCTTTTGTCAGTACATACACCTCTGCCTTGAACTTCGTGTGCGGTGTGAT
>JBLIRS010000228.1:0-6081 GCA_049472415.1 bacterium
AAAAATTCTTTCGGAGCGGCGGAACGTTCTGGATGATTTGGCCCATCTCCTTTCACAGAAGGAAAGTATACAGGGAGAGGAGCTCAGGAAAATGTTGTCCGAATCCAAACCCGGCATGACAGCTTCATAGCCTAGAAGAATATAAAATATGGATAAAATGAATACCTCGCAACCTCTTTTCCCCCATTTGCCGAAACGTCTTGAAGGGTTGAATGAGTTGCGGAAAATATTTTCCATAACTATTCACTGCAATGGATGCCCAAGGTATCTACCGGTAATTGAGCGGGATCAGGTTTTTTATTATAAGGTTTTTGATTATGATTATAATCTTTCAGGGTTCAGTCACGGGATCACCCATAAAAGACCTAACACCACTTCATCTCTTGCAAACAACTAAAATATTACAAATAATCAAATTTAGAAATTTATTTCCATGGGTTTAGGAGTGATACTCCTGTATTTTCCATATCTATGATATTTCTCGTGACAACGATTAATCCGTAAAATATACCAGTTGCCGCAATAAGTGAATCAATAGCGGGTATTGTGACACCTTGCTTTTCTGAGTTACCTTGAATTTTACCCCAAACTTTGGCTACTTCAATATTAATATCCAAGATCTTTCCTAAAAATCTTTCCCTCAACTCATTATCTATCCAGGACTGAAGCTCATTCTTTCTTTTTGATTCAGAAAGTTTTGAAATACCTTTTTGAATTTCTCCAATTGTCAAGGCACTCAAATAAAAAGAATTCTCCTGACAAGATGTGATCCAATTAATAACATTTCTATTGGGATTAGATTTTATCATTTCAGAAATAACGCAAGTGTCGAGTAAGTAATTCAAAAGTCCACCTTCCTTGAGGGTTCCTTGCTCCTTTTTAAATCCAAGTCTGTCCCATGTAAAGGAGATTTTTGAAAGAATTCAACCAAACTTATCTCTGGCTTAATTAGTTTTTTATAATCCTCGATTGATAAAATAATTACTATTTCAATCCCCCTTTTAGTAACAACCTGAGGCCCTTCTTTTTGTGCCTCTTTAACAACTTCGCTGAATTTATTCTTTGCATCCTGTAAGCTCCAAACCTTTTTCATTTGCTTCACCTCGAATCATTTAAACTAGACTAGCTAGACAGTAGCATATAATAGAAAATATACTTTGTCAATCAGGTCTGAGCAAAAGAGGACAAGGGGTCAGGTCTTTTATTACAAGGTTTTTGATTAAGGTAAAAGGGGATGGTTCCATTTTTTTCTTAAGGTGGTGTTGCGCATCTGATATATTTTAGCCATTCTAAGTTCATGATAGTGCATATACCCGATAGATAATCTTTCAATAAAATAAGGAGTAACAAAATGAAATATCTACGCCTTATGATTCTATTCAGTCTCATAGTGGTTTTAACCGGTATATCCCTTTTCATATAATCTCGTTATAAGGCCTTTTTTGCATTAGTAGCGGACTTCCATATCCCCTTTTGTCTCTTATTTCCTTGAGATGAGCCATGACCACTGTGGCAAACGGATTGTCGCTTCTCTTAAGCTCTTCCCATTTATCCCTGTAATCAATGAGCTTTGCCATGGGAAACTCAAAGCTGTGTCTGAATCCCCATCGCGGCCTGTTTCATAGCAGTGGGGTCTGAATCCGGCTGAGGCATCGGTTACTATGGCCAAGCTTACCGCCTCTTTTTTATACCAGTCAAAGATGCGGTAATTGCATATATACATGTTTATATGTATAACATCGAGGCATAAATATGTCAAATAGCGAATTTATTAAAAATAAAAAGAAAACGTTATATTTTTATTTTTCTTTTAAAAAGCGAAAGTACCAATTTTGTATTTTGAAAAAAAATTATATATTATATCTATTAGTAGGGTTTATAATCCCTTTTTTTTATTAGCAGAAATCTATAATATGGGGAGAATATGGAAAGAAGTGCCGATTGGTTAAGACAAGCAAAGCGAGATATGGAAAGAGCCAGCTTGGATATTGAATATTCTTTTTATGAATGGGCATGCTTTACATCTCAACAAGGAGCGGAAAAGGCAGTAAAGGCATTGTATCAAAAATTGAATATGTCAGTTAGGGGACATTCAGTTGTGAAGATGTTGGAGGGATTAAAAGAGAGGATTGAAATATCAGAAGATCTTTTTCACAGCGCTCGAATACTGGATAGATACTATATAGAAAGCCGATATCCAAATGGTTTTCCCGCTGGAAGTCCCTTTGAGTATTTTGATGAAAAGATAGGAAAAGAGGCTTATAATGCTGCAAGAGAAATCCTTGGATTCTGTGAAGACACTATCAGTGGATTATGATTCAATGATAACTGCGTTGAAAAAAAATGCTCTTCAAATAAAAAAAGAATTCCCTTTCGTGATCCAAATCTTTCTTTTCGGTTCTTTTTCAAAAGGGAATTTCTCTCCTGAAAGTGATGTTGATATATTAATTATTGTTAAAAAAATAAGTATTCCATTTTTAGAGAGAAGGGATCAATTTTATAAATTTTTTAAAGAAATACCATTTGATGTGAATATTTTAATTTATTCAGAAACAGAGATAGAAAAAATGAAAAAGAATAGGAATCTATTTATCACTGATATAATGGAGGATGCAGTAGATTTATTAGATTAATTTTAAGAAGTTAACACTATATAAAAAAGAAGACGGCATTGTGTATTTCAGGATCAAGGCGGGCCTTAATGGAAGTTTTTAATGGTGAAGGTCCGATTTCCAGATAACACAAACGACGATATATCGACAAACGTCGATATATCGTCGTCGTTTTGATCTTTTTTTCGTCTTTCTTATCCGCAATCTGTCCCCTCTAACTTCTTATATTATAAAATCTTTTGATCTTTCACACTCACAATTTCCACCCCTGGCACACCCTTTGCTTTAGTATAAAAACATGATTATGGCAGAGTTCAGGATCATGGTTTCAGATAAGGAGAGAAAGAGTGCACTGGATGGCCTGCGCAGCTTTATGGGGCCAACCGGGGTTAAACCGGGATGCATCCGGTGCAGTATCTCTTGTGATGCTGATAATCCCAACCTCATCACCTTTACCGAAAAGTGGCAGTCCCAGGAATGTCTCAGGCAGCATATTCAAAGTCATCAATATCGACAGCTTCTATCCATTATCGAGCTGTCAGTCAGGGAGCCTGAAATCGGGTTCTATCAAATCACCCAAATAGGGGGGCTGGAAGTTATTGAAGAAGCACGCACACAGATAAAATGAAAGATGTAATACATTAAAGTATATCATCTTGTGGAAGGTGGCGGTCCTATTTTTTGTTATCTGGAAATAGTTTAAAAGTTATAAACATTACTTCTTGTTTTTTCCCAGGAGAAAGACAATAATATTTTTTATAACAGGGGGGTTGGCATGATAGCAAATAAAGATTGTCATAAAGGAGGCATGCATATGGAATAATTACAAATTTTTAATTTTTGATTTGTTAAGCAGCAAATGAAAAAAGGGAGTAAGGAACATGAAATACATACGCCATATGGTTGTTTTCGGTCTTATAGTGATTTTAACAGGTATGGTAGTTATTTTAACAGGAACAGGCAAAAATTCTATCTCTGGTGAAACAGCTTCCAAGTCCGAACCCGAATCCATCATAGAAGGAAGGTTCTTTCGTGTATATTTCGACAAGATTGAAACCGCCCACAAGATTGTCATATCAATGAATGCGATTGAGTCCGTATATGAAAAGGGTTACGTGATAGTTGAGGTAACAAATAGTGATGAATATGATAAATTAATAGCTACAGGACTGGAGATAGAGGAGATCGCCAATCCCCAGGTGGATAAAATAGCGGCGATACGGGAGGCTTCTTTGCTTGAAAGCACAGGGATACCCGGCTATCCGTGCTACCGAACTGTTGAAGAGACCTTTGCAACTGCTGAATCTATTGTTGCAAACCATCCTGATCTTGCCACATGGACCGATGAAGGTGATTCATGGGAGAAGGAAAACCAATTGGGTGGCTACGACATGAAGGTCCTAAGATTAACAAACTCTGCCATAACCGGGCCCAAGCCGAAAATATTCTTAACCGCTGCCATACATGCCCGTGAATACACAACTGCCGAGCTTGTTACACGACTTGCCGAGTATCTTGTGGACAACTATGGCACGGATGCCGATGCCACCTGGATGCTGGATTATCACGAAGTTCATTTAATGCTTCAGACAAATCCTGACGGCCGCAAGAAGGCAGAGACAGGTCTCTCCTGGCGAAAGAATACCAACGAGAACTACTGTACTTTCTGGCCTAACTACCGCGGCGCAGACCTCAACAGGAACTTCGATTTTAAATGGAACTGCTGCGGCGGATCAAGCAGCAGTCAGTGTGACGCTACCTATCATGGTCCCTACGCCGCATCAGAGCCGGAGACCAATGCCGTCCAGGACTATATACTTGCACAATTTATCGACCAGCGTGGCCCCAATGATACAGACCCTGCACCGGACGATGCTACAGGCCTCTATATCGATGTCCACAGCCATGGCCGGCTGGTCTTATGGCCGTGGGGCTGGACACCCGATCCTTCACCCAATGCCACTCAACTGCAAACACTGGGGCGGAAGTTCGCTTATTTTAACAATCATTCACCCGAACAGGCTTACGGGCTTTACCCTATAGACGGGGATACTATAGCATTTTCATATGGTGAGCTTGGAATCGCCTCTCTTGCCTTTGAACTGGGTACAGCCTTTTTTGAGGACTGCTCCTACTTTGAAAATACCATCCTGCCGGGCAATATGCCTGCCCTGCTTTATGCCATCAAGGTTGCAAGGACCCCCTATATGACACCGGCCGGGCCTGACGCCATTAACTTGGCCCTTGACTCCGGCTCAACGCCTCCGGGCGTACCTTCGGGGACTATTGTCACCTTAAGTGCTACTATAAATGATATGCGCTACAACAACAGCAACGGCACCGAGCCATCACAAAACATAGCTGCGGCTGAATACTACATGGATGTTCCACCCTGGATTACAGATCCTGTGCCGGTTGCAATCCCCATGTCCCCATCGGATGGAAGCTTCAACAGCACAGTAGAGGCTGTTGATGCCTATATCGATACCACCGGATTTAGCGAAGGGCAACATATCATCTTCGTCCGGGGGCAGGATGCGGATGTGGATAACAACTGGGGTGCCTTCAGCGCCATCTTTCTCTTTATCGAGAGCCCGTCCTGTGACGATGACAGCGACTGTGACGACGGACTGTACTGTAATGGTGCCGAGACTTGTGTCAGTGGTAACTGTCAGGCAGGCAGCGATCCATGCCCTGGACAGCTCTGTGACGAGGCCGGGGATATGTGCGTGGATTGCCTCGGAAACGGTGATTGTGATGACGGATTGTATTGCAACGGGACCGAGACCTGTGTTGGTGGTGTATGCCAGCCAGGCGTAGCTGTTGATTGCGATGACAGTATATACTGTACAAATGATTCGTGCAATGAAGGCACAGACACATGTGATAATATACCTGATGATGGATTCTGCGATGATAGCTTCTTCTGTAACGGGGCCGAAACCTGCGATACCGAATTGGGATGCCAGGCGGGGAGCGATCCATGTCCGGGACAATACTGCGACGAATCAGAGGATATATGCTATGAGTGCGAAACCGATCCGGAATGTGACGATGGTCTCTTCTGCAATGGTGCGGAAACCTGCGTCAGTGGGACCTGCCAGGCAGGCACACCGCCAGATTGTGATGACGGAGTGAGCTGCACAGTCGATTCATGTAATGAGGGCACCGACTCATGTGACAATATTCCAAACGATAGCCTATGTGACAACGGATTATTCTGCGATGGAGATGAAACCTGCGATGCTCAACTTGGTTGCCAGTCAGGCACACCTCCCGATTGTAGCGATGGCGTGAGTTGCACGGATGATTCCTGCAACGAGGCCACCGACTCCTGTGACAACATAGCTAATGACAGCCTTTGTGACAATGGATTATTCTGCGATGGGGCTGAAACCTGCGATACCGAATTGGGATGCCAGGCGGGGAGCGATCCATGTCCGGGACAATACTGCGACGAATCAGAGGA
>JBLIRS010000229.1:0-6062 GCA_049472415.1 bacterium
CCCCTGTCCCGGCCAGGTGCAGTGGGAAAGAAACAGACACGCAATACAAAGGAGCCCTATGCGAAATGGTGCAACATACCTTCCCATGTACGATAACGTCTTGTAGGCCTATCCCTCAATAGTCTCTTCGTGATCGCCCTGCTCATTCCGGCAGGGCACGATACTCATCGTAACAATCCTTGTGCCTTTTCGAGAATACGCAATTATGGCTCGAACGGGCAAAGAAACCTTACGGGGTCATAGTGAGTACCCTTTAAGGCAGTGACATACGAGAAAATAATGATAATCTAATTAGCGTGCCGAGATGGGGTAATGGTTGATCCTGTACTGCAGGAAATTCTGTATCATGGTCGGGGCGAGAGGATTTGAACCTCCGACCTCCTACTCCCGAAGCAGGCGCGCTCACCAGACTGCGCTACGCCCCGATTCAGTAAATTAAATCAAATTATATTATATTTTGATTATATAAGGCAAATCGGTTTGATAAAAACGTGCCAACCAAATAGTGTTGCCAATGTGACAATAATACCTGCAATTAACACGCCTATAGAAATAGCTACCAAGGATTTGGGAAAACCGAAATCGAACAAAAAAGCAGCTACGCTTCCTGTCCAGGCCCCAGTCATTGGTAATGGAATAGCTACAAAAAGGATCAATCCCAGGAGCTCCAGTCTCTCTACTAATCGGCTTCTTTTACGCGTTCTGGAAAATAGCCAGGTAAAAAATCGGTCAAATATTCTAAAACGGCTCAAAAACCTCGATACGGGACCTAAAAAAAGGAGCACGGGTATTATGGCGATTATGTTGCCGAACACGGATAAAAAGTAAGCGGGCCATACGGACAACTTTAAATAAAGCATCGCCATAGGGATCGATCCCCGCAATTCGAAAATTGGCAGCATAGCTACTCCGATAGTTTTGGCCTCCGGAGTTGTTAAAAGCTTCAGAATACCAGCATCCAATGCTTACTCCATCCATCCATAATTCCCGATTAATCTTACAAATTCGCAATCAGTTAGCTGTTTTTGACTGATTTTTTGCCCTTCCCGTCGCAAAAGCAGCAGTTTCTGTTCTCCCTTATTCCCGACGGGGATAATTAATCTTCCCTTATCCGCCAGTTGCTCAACCAATGGCTCTGGCACAGAAGGAGCGGCAGCCGTGACAATGATCGCGTCGAAATAAATCTTTTCAGGCCAACCCTGGGACCCATCACTTACCCTTATAACCACATTATAGCAACCCAAACTGCTAAGGAGACGTCTTGCCCTCAGGGCCATGTATCTTATTCGCTCAACACTAAAGACCTGACGGCTCAACATAGCCAATACAGCCGTCTGATAGCCCGATCCGGTACCTATCTCCAAAACCTTGTCCTGGGGTTTAATTTCGAGAGATTCTGTCATTAGCGCCACAATATAGGGCTTGGATATTGTCTGTCCCTCTCCTATAGGCAATGAAAAATCACCGTAGGCCGTGGCTGCCAAGGCTTCCTCCACAAACAGATGCCTGGAAACTTTCTCCATAGCCCGAATCACCCTCGGGTCCTTAATCCCCCGGGCGATAATCTGTTCTTTGACCATCCTTGTCCTTAGAATCCGGTAATCCCCTTTATCCCTTATTCCCAAATGATTCAATATGTTTCTTTCTCCTGAAAGCCGATTACCTTGACCTAAAATCATATATTTTTGGTCGGGGCGAGAGGATTTGAACCTCCGACCACTGACACCCCATGCCAGTGCGCTACCAGACTGCGCTACGCCCCGACCTCGTTTTCAGCTTTGATTTCTATTCCGGTTTTAATAATCTTAAGGATTTCCTGAAGCTGTCCCTTTTGTTCACGTAGCAGATGGATGTATGCGTTACGGTCTTTTTCCGAAGAATTAGTTTCTTTAATTTTTTTCTCGTTAACAGGCTGTTCCTGAGCCTTCTGCTGACGAGCCGCTTTTTCAAATGCCAATTGTTTTTTAGCCCCGGCAATAGTAAATTTTTCCTTATAAAGCAGCTCCTTTACCCTCTGCAAAACAATAAGATCTTTCTGTCTGTATACCCTTTGCCCAAAACGATTTTTGGCGGGTTTTATCTCCTTGAACTCGGATTCCCAATATCGCAGCACATAAGGTTTCAGATCAAAAATTTCGCTCACATCACCTATCTTGTAAAACATCTTTCTTGGTATAGAAGGATCTAATGCACAATCTTCCATGTCTTAAATATCCTATCCTTTTTTGTTAATAATATATACCATTTTTTAAATAATGGAAAGTAAAGCTCCAACATCAGGACACTTATCAGGTCTTATGATTACGTTTCAGAATCGGTTTCGGATATCCCAATCTAACCAATCTATTCGAAACCGCTTCTGCCTCCTCTAAATTACTGAAATCTCCCAACAGCACGGAATACATCCTGGTCGGCATAGACTCCTTACGTACACTGGTCTCGTATCCCAACCTGTTAAGTCTTTTAATAATCCCTTTAGCACTTTCCATGTAAAAACAGGATGTAATACGAATCTTATATCCACCGCCAGAGGATGGCAGAAGAGCGGAATCAAAGCCATCATTTTTTAAACGATTAAGAAATTCCAGGGCATCGGATTTTTGGGCAAAATCATCTGTATATATATTATGCATCTTTATCTGCCCGACAATTTCTTCCATGACGGGTGAATAGCCATGATCGCCCAATTCCCTGAATATCTTGTCAGCGTTATCTTTTATAACACAACTGCAGAGCTGGAGGTAATAATGAGAATCCTTATTCAAATCAGTTTTCAACAGCTTCGGCTTTTCTTCTTCCGCTGGTTCCGGAGCGCTTTCTGCTTCGGTTAATACCGCTTCTTTCTCTGTCTTGACAGAAACAATCTCGTCTTCCCCTTTTGCTGCTATATTCCTTTCTTCTATTTGATCCGCGGCGACTTTTGTCTTTGCAGGCCCCTCATTTTCCTTTTCCCCGATTTCGGCAGGTTGTATGTCCGTTTTTCCCAAAACAGGTTCTTCCTCTTTTATCTCCTCTTTGTCAAAATTATCAACATGTTCCCGCCCATTTGCATGTGGCTCAAGGGGCTTTTTCAGCTCAGAATCTTTCTTGCCGCCTGATAGTTTTAACCATTTCTTGGGCTTTTCAAAGTCAAAAAATGAGCCGATTTTGGCCCCAAAATCATTCTGCCGTTTATTATTCGATGCGAGATAAATGTAAAGACAGGCAAAGGAAAGAGATGCCAGGACTAAAACAGAAATAAATATGAAGGGCTTATTTCCATGTCCTCTCTTTACTGGCTTAGAAGAGTGCGGAGCAAAATTAATGTTCTTCATTTTACCAAAAAATCCCCCCTTGAGCGTGACAAGTGAATAAGCTTGTTAAGAAGTATGATATATGTAAAATATAAAAAAACACATAATATGTCAAATACCTTTGTTCCTTGTCGACCTGATAAAATCTATAAATTCTCTTACAGCACCTTTTCCCCCATCCCTTTCTGCAATATAATCAACCGAATTCCTGACTTCATAAACTGCGTCACCGGTAGCAGCAGAAAACCCGACATGTTTCAAAAGGGGCAAATCATTCAGATCGTCTCCCATAAAGGCTACTTCTTCTGCACCCAAATCGAACTGATTCAGGATTTCTCTGAAAAGGGCGCATTTATCCTTAACACATTGCCATACATGAAGGATCTCCAACTCCCTGGCCCTGTCCTCAACTATCCGGGACAACCTGCCGCTTATCAGGCCGACCTCTATTCCTTCCTTTTGGGCCAAATGGATACCCAGCCCATCCTTGACATTAAAAGATTTATATATCTCACCAGCAGGTCCTAAAATAAGTTGACCATCAGTCAATGTACCATCCACGTCCAGAAGTATGAGTTTTATCCGGGATGCCTTTTCTCTAAGCACATCTTTTGAAACAGAATCCCTTTTCATACGACACCGGCCTTCAAAAGGTCATGAAGGTGTATGACACCTATTGGTCTTTTCCTTTCATCATCACAAATAAGAGAGGTAATAGCATATCTTTCCATGATTTCTACTGCTTTAGCCGCAATCTCATCTTGAGAAATAGTCTTAGGATTAAGAGTCATAACCTCTTTAACTTTTTTATTCAATAAGTTATCATATTTTTCCAACAATCTTCTCAGATCCCCGTCTGTTATAAGGCCTGCCAGTTTTCCCTCATTATCTACCACACATGTCATTCCCAACCGCTTGATGGTCATTTCATAGAGAGCCTCCCTCATAGACTGTTCCATCTGCACAACAGGGACCTCATTACATCTATGCATAAGATCGCCTACCCGTGTGAGCCGCCGTCCCAGAGATCCTCCCGGGTGAAAAACCGCAAAGTCCTCTTCCCTGAATCCCCTCTTGGACAAAAGGGCTATGGCAAGAGCATCCCCGAGCGCGAGTGAAACTGTCGTGCTTACGGTAGGCACCAGATCAAAAGGACATGCCTCTTTACGGAAAGATGCATCCAGAAAGCAGTCGCTGTTCCTTGCCAGGGTAGATTTAGGGTTACTGCTTATACATATAAGAGAAAGGCCGAATCTTCTTATAAAAGGAATAAGGCTTTTTATCTCATCTGTTTCTCCACTGCGTGACATTGCTAATACAATATCCCCGCGAACCATCATACCCATATCACCATGCAGGGCATCAGCAGGATGCAGAAAAAATGCGGGGGTGCCGGTACTTGCAAGAGTAGCGGCAATCTTTTTACAGATAAGGCCTGACTTGCCCATCCCTGTAACCACTACCCTGCCCTTTGAGTTATAGATCAAATCTACGGCCTTTGTAAAACTATCATCCATCCTCTCTTTAAGCTCCAGAATCGACCTTGCTTCGAGATCTAAAACCTCCTTTGCCTGCTCTAAAATATTTTTCACTGACCTTCCCTCGAATCTCCCTTATCTTTAACGCATCTGAATCCTGCACATCGATATCCACCGCCCGGGCATCCACCCTGTCTGAAAGAGGCTCTTAATTCATCCGGGGCACTATCCCACCCTCCCCCTCTCAATACATGCCAGGAACCATCTTGAGGCCCTTTTGGGTTTCGACTTTCTGTTTGGCTGTAATAATCCGTCATAAACCAGTCAGAACACCATTCCCATGCATTCCCTGCCATGTCATGACATCCGAAAGGACTCACACCCTCAGGGTAACTCCCTATCCGGGCCAGGCCTGAAGAGGGATCTTTGCTGTTTGACCGGCATCTTCCTTCATCCCATTTATTCCCCCATGGGTATAGCAGGCTATCGGTCCCGCGTGCGGCCTTTTCCCATTCCGCTTCAGTAGGGAGCCGTTTACCGGCCCAGGCAGCATAATCAGAAGCATCTTCCCAGCTAACCCCGGTAACGGGCTGAAAGGAGCCGTTAAAGCCTGGCTTTCCCCAATTTACCGGAGGGCGACGACCTGTAGACTTCCAAAAGATTTCGTATTGTGCGTTCGTAACTTCATATTTGTCAATAAAGAAGGCGTCCAAATAGACATCATGAGCAGGGCCTTCTCCAGAAAATTCATCAGAGCCCATCCTAAAAGACCCTGCAGGGATAAAGGCCATCTCTTCCAGCATGTCCTGGTCCAATTTATCGGAAGCACCTTCGACGGGCTTACGCTGATATCCTTTTTCCCCTTTATTTAGATTATCAGGGGAATCCTTATCCCTTATCCTATCCTGCACAACATTCATAAAATCCTTCATATCCTTGATCTCGCCGTAATCTTCCAGATCGAGTTTTTTTATCTTTCCATTCGCTTTGCGATCCGAGCCTTCCTTTCCAGGGCTCGCCATGTCGTTTTCCCGGATCGAGATCTTCTCAGAAAGACGTGCGGCTAATTCTTCAATGCGCATATCAAGATCATGGAGCCTGTAATGGAAGGAAATCTGATCAGCGACATCCACTTCCCTGGTGAATGTATCGATAATTTTAACACTTATGGTATATCGCTCATCCAACTTATTGACCAAACCTATGAGGACTTTCTCAACTCCCAGCATCCAACCGATCTCCAGAGCCGCATCATGATCCGACGCCCCGCATTTCTGAAGAAACTGAAGCG